>CAMLSF010000080.1 GCA_946482615.1 uncultured Chromatiaceae bacterium
GCCTTAATGGACGATGAGGGCGCTTATACCAATCCTCTGTCTGGTAATAAAGTAGACCCCTGTGCTGATGATGAAGCCAGAGACCTGGCTTGTCGGGATATCCGCTTATTGGATGCATATGTTTATGGCAATTTTGCGTTAAATGATGGCGCTAATCCATTGTCAGTCCGGGTCGGTCAACAGGTATTAAGCTGGGGTGAAAGCACCTTTATCCAGCACGGTATTAACATTACGCCTATTGACGTCGGTGTAGCACGCAGCCCTGGTGCTGAATTAAAAGAAGCCTATATTCCTGTTGGCATGGCCTGGGCCTCTTTAGGTGTGACAGAGAACTTAACAGCGGAAGTGTTTTATCAGTACGAGTGGGAAAACAGCTATCTGCCCGTACCTGGCTCCTATTTCTCTACCAACGACTTTGCCGGCAAAGGTGGTTATGGCCAGAATATTCAGTTAGGTTTTGCCGGTAACCCGGACATCGACCTGGACTTTTTAGTCTCTGAAATGAACCTGATATCACAAAACGCTCCGGCACTGTTGGCCGCTCTGACCAACCCGGCTTCAACAGCGGCGCAACGTGCAGCTGCTGTAAATGCGATGCTGGCGTATTCCACTAAAGTAACCTTAAGACCTGCGGGCTCAGCCGGTGAAATTGAACCGGAAGATGGTGGTCAATATGGTATCAAGCTGGAGTATTTTGCCCCTGAACTGAACGACACCGAATTTGCTCTGTACCATATGAATTACCATAGCCGCACTCCGCTGATTTCAGGTATTGCTTCTGACTTCCGCGTAGGTGTTGATGCCAATGGACAGCCTTTGGGTGTGATCCAGTCTTTGGCCTATCTGGCGGCGAATCAGGGCAATATCACAAAAGACAATATCAATGAACTGGATGTATTCTCTAAAGGTTTAATTCAGTATCCGGAAGATATTAAGCTCTATGGCTTTAGTTTTAATACCACGGTTGACGGCACCTCAGTGGCCGGTGAATTAGCCTACCGTCAGGATGAACCACTGCAAATTGATGACGTGGAAATTCTGTATGCCGGTATGCCAGAGCAGTTGGCCAACGCCGGTTTGCGTCCGGAATTGGAAGGCATTAGTCAGATTGGTCGTTACGATGGCAATAAAATAGGTCCGGGTGAGTTTGCTCAGGGCTTTATTTTATCTGACACCACACAAGCACAAATTACAGTGACCCATTTGTTTGGTCCTATGTGGATTGCTGACAACTTCACTATGTTAGCTGAAGTGGGTGGTATCAAAATTAATGATATGCCGGATCCGTCAGTGTTACGTTTAAATGGTCCAAATACTGACCGTAGTGGTGGTCCTTTATTAGGCACTATCAACGGTGGTCCACTGGTGAATAAAGACGGTGTACATACAGCCTTGTCTAATGGCGCTGAAACCAACCCTTTCCCGACCGCATCGGCCTGGGGTTACCGTTTATTAGCAAAAGCAGATTTCAACGATATCTTTGCGGGTGTCAATATGTCCCATCGTGTGGTGTTTTCACACGATGTGAACGGTATCACACCTGATCCACTGTTTATGTTCTCAAAAGACAAAAAGTCTGTGGGTTATACAGTGGCCTTTGATTATCTGAACCGCTGGTCCTCTGAGTTCTCTTACAATGCCTTCTGGGGTGGCGTAGGTACAACCAATAATACGGCGGACCGTGATTTTGTATCTTTTAACATTAAATACTCTATTTAAGGGACGAGGCGAGAACCATTATGAAAAAACTCACCCTGATTGCATCCACTATTGCGCTAGTTGTTAGCTGTGGTGCTATTGCGAAGTTAACTCCTGATCAGGTGGCCCGTTTGGGTGCTGATCTGACGCCACTTGGCGCAGAAAAAGCCGGTAATGCTGATGGCAGTATTCCGGCCTGGGAAGGCGGTATTCAATCAGCTCCTGCTGGTTATAAACCAGGTGATCACCACCCGGATCCGTTCGCTGGCGATAAAGTACTCTTTACTATTGATAAATCCAATCTGGCGCAATACAAAAGTCTGTTAAGCCCGGGTCAGATCAAACTGTTTGAAGCTTACCCGGACAGTTACAAAATGAATGTGTATCAAACTCGCCGTACTGCGTCTTACCCACAGTATGTCTATGATGCAACAAAGAAAATTGCTGGAAATGCCGAATTGGTTGAAGGCGGTAATGGTATTGTTAACGCAGCCATTGGTATTCCTTTTCCAATTCCATCGAACGGCTTAGAAGCGATTTGGAACCATACATTACGTTTCCGTGGTGTAGCGGCCAGTCGTAACGGCGGTCAGGTTGCACCTACTGCTTCAGGCGACTATGTGACTATCGGCTTTGATGAACAAATTATGTTCAAATACTCAGCGCCTGATGCCACAGTAGAAGCGTTGCAAAAAGAAAATATTCTGTTTCGCTTCAAGCAGGCAGTTACTACTCCGGCTCGTCTGGCTGGTACTGCGCTTTTAGTGCATGAAACTATGGATCAGGTGAAAACTCCACGCCAGGCCTGGACTTACAATACGGGTCAGCGCCGTGTACGTCGTGCACCAAACGTAGCTTATGATGCACCAGGTACAGCCTCTGATGGTCTGCGTACCACGGATGACTTCGATATGTTTAACGGTTCACCTAACCGTTACGACTGGAAGTTAGTGGGCAAACAAGAGCTGTTTATTCCTTACAACAGCTATAAGTTGCACAGCAAAGACGTGAAATATGCGGATCTGATCAAACCAGGTCATATTAATCCGGATTATGTGCGCTGGGAAAAACACCGTGTCTGGGTAGTGGAAGCCAACCTGAAAAGCGGCACCAGCCATGTTTATGGCAAACGTGTGTTCTTTATTGATGAAGACAGCTGGCAGGTTCATGTCGCTGATCTGTATGACAACAGAGGTGAGTTATACCGTGTTGCTGTTGCTCATGGTCTGAACTACTACGAAGTACCAACACACTGGAGTACGCTGGAAGTTTTCCACGATCTGAATACCCGTCGTTATATCGCGATTGGTTTAGATAACGAAGACAAGATGTATGACTTCTCTGTACCGTTAACAGATAACGATTTCACTCCAGCGGCTTTACGCCGTGAAGGTACCCGTTAAGCTGTAAACATCTAATAAACGGTTGGCTTAATGCCAACCGTTTTTGTTTTTAAATTGATGCTGAGTGAAAACTCTAATGATGGTTAAACTTTTATCCTCTGTCGCAGCTTTGCTGCTGACAACTCACATTTACGCCGGTTCTGCGGTCGTGCCAACCCCATCTTATCTGATGCCTTTGGCGGAAAAAGCAGTACTGACAGATTTAATCCGGGTGAACGATCAGCTGTATGTTGCGGTGGGCGATCGTGGCCATTTGCTGTTAAGTAAAGACAGCACAAGCTGGACTCAGGTGCAAACCCCGGTACAAAGTTTGTTTACGTCAGTGTATTTTTCTGATGAAACACATGGCTGGGCAGTAGGGCATGACGCCACTATTATTGCGACGAAAGACGGTGGCCAAAGCTGGCAGCTGCAGCAATTTAAACCTGAAACCGACAAGCCGCTGTTTGATATTTTGTTTGCTGATGCCAATAACGGTATAGCACTTGGCGCTTATGGTATGTTTTACCGCACCACAGACGGCGGTAAAACCTGGCTGGACGAATTCCATCTGGAGTTGGTGGGTAGCGAGGATCAGGAGTATTTAAAAGAGCTGCAAGAAAGTGATCCTGATGCGTATCTGGAGGAACGCGCTTCTGTACTGCCACATTTTAACCGCATTTATCAGCACAACAATGTGCTGTATCTGATTGGTGAAGCAGGCTTTTTTGCCACCAGTGCAGATTTTGGCAAAAGTTGGACCCGTCACCCGGAGTTTTATAATGGTTCTTTGTTTGGCCTGACCATGACGCCAAAAAATAGCCTGATCGCTGTAGGTTTACGTGGACATGTGTTCAGAAGCACTGACCTGGGCCAAAGCTGGCAGGAGATAAAACTGAATCAAACCGCGACACTGAACAGCGTGCTGACGGATGCTGCCGGCAATGTGTATTTAACCGGCAATGCCGGCACTTTGCTGGTCAGTCAGGATGATGGCGTTAGTTTTAGCGCTATACCAACACAAGACAGTAAAGCCATTTTGAATGCCGTCGCAGTCAAGGATCAGCTGGTATTAGTGACCGAAGCTGGAATTCGAACCTTAGCAATCAAGAAGCCGGAATAACATGAGTCTGAATCGAATAGTAACCAGCTGCGAAACGGTGTTATTCCGTCATCGTATCGCTGTCATCGTACTTTTTGTACTCGCTACTTTGTTTTTATTATTTAAAGCCAGCCAAATTAAACTGGATGCGGCTTTTACTAAAAATATCCCGTTGCAGCATGAATACATGCAGACCTATATGCAGCACGCCAAAGATTTTGGTGGCGCCAATAATATTCTGGTGTCGGTCTGTGATGCCAAAGGCGATATTTTTAACCCGGATTTTTTTGCGTCATTTAAGAAAATCCATGATCAGATTTATTACCTGCCCGGGGTAGACCGCAGTCTGGTGAAATCTCTGTATAGCCCCAGCACCCGTTTTGTCGAAGTAGTGGAAGACGGTTTTGCCGGTGGTCCTGTGATCCCAGCCGACTTTGCTCCAACGGCTGAAGGTTTGGCTGTAGTCAAAGCCAACGTAGAAAAAGCAGGTATTGTTGGCCGCATGGTGGCTGATGATTTCAGCTGCGCCATGGTGACAGCTCAGTTGCTGGAAGTGGACCCTGATACTCAACAAAAGCTCGATACTATTAAATTTGCTGCAGAGCTTGAGCAGCAGGTACGAGGCCAGTATCAAAACGAAAATCTGACGGTGCATATTATTGGTTTTGCCAAAATGGTGGGTGATGTAGCGGACGGTGCTAAAGGCGTATTGGCGTTTTTTGCTGTGGCTATCGTTATAACTGCCATCATGGTGTATCTGTTTAGTGGCTCAGTGATGCTGACCTTATTACCTATCGCCTGTTCCTTAATCGCCGTGATCTGGCAAATGGGTATGTTGACGGTATTGGGTTTTGGCATTGACCCTATGTCCATTCTGGTGCCTTTCCTGATTTTCGCTATAGGTGTCAGCCATGGCGTGCAGATGATCAATGCGACAGGTAAGAATGTTGCTTTAGGTATGGATGCAAAAACCGCAGCTCAGGCCAGCTTCCGTAAGCTGTTGATCCCGGGTGGTATAGCACTGTTATCCGACACTGTGGGTTTTATTACTCTGTTGATTATTGAGATTGGAGTGATCCGTGAGCTGGCCATTACCGCCAGTTTAGGTGTAGGTATTATTATCCTGACGAACCTGATCTTATTGCCAGTATTGATGTCCTACGTCAAATTCAGCGACAAGTACAAGCAGAAGGTTCAGACGCCACATCCGCGTATTGAAAAGTTTTGGTACAGCTTGTCGGCCTTTGCGACCCCTAAATATGCAGTAGTGATTTTGATAGCTACAGCGGCGTTATTTGCTTTGGGCTGGCAGCAAAGTGCTTACCTGAAAATTGGTGATTTGCATCCGGGCGCGCCGGCTTTGCATGAAGATTCGGTTTATAACCAGGATACTTTCCTGATCACGGACCGCTATGCCATTTCTGTGGATTACATCAATGTGATGGTCGAAACTCCGGCAAACGGTTGTACCTTCCATGATGTGATGAATAGGGTCGATCAGTTCCAGTGGCAAATGGAAAACGTACCTGGGGTGCAGTCTGCTGTGTCTTTGGCCTCAGTGTCCAAAACCATCAATGCGGCCTTTAATGAAGGCAACGTGAAATGGAAAGTGTTGCCACGTACTACAGAGAGTTTAGTGCAGTCGTCCAGTAGAGTAGAAACCAGTACAGGTTTACTGAATAGTGATTGTTCTGTGATGCCGGTGATCCTGTTCTTAAACGACCATAAAGCTGAGACTATTGAAACTGTGGTCGCTGCCGCGAAAAAAGCCGGCGCAGAACTCAGCACGGATGAGGTGAAGTTTAAGTTAGCTTCAGGTCCTGTCGGTGTGATGGCCGCTACTAACGAAGCGGTTGATGCAGCTCAGACCCCTATGATGTGGTATGTCTATGCGGCTGTGATAGTGCTGTGCTTAATCAGCTTCCGCTCAGTCAAAGCCACTGTGGCCGTGATAGTACCGCTTTATGTGGTCTCTATTCTGGCGACTGCTTTGATGACTAAACTGGAAATCGGCTTAACAGTATCGACTTTACCCGTGATAGCCCTGGGTGTGGGTATAGGTGTCGACTATGGTATTTATATCCTGTCGAACATGACCCAGTTGCTGCGTGATGGTACGCCGCTGCGTCAGGCTTATTTCACTGCATTAAAAGAGACGGGCAGCGCTGTTCTGTTCACTGGTATTACATTGGCTATAGGTGTCAGTACCTGGGTGTTCTCGGCGCTGAAATTCCAGGTCGATATGGGCATATTGCTGACCTTTATGTTTTTAGTGAATATGCTGGGTGCCGTTTTGGTGTTGCCGGCACTTGCAGCCTTTTTCTGGCGAAAAAATAACTAGTTTTTGTTTATGTAAAAAACTGCATGTTTAAACAAGAAAATGGCCGTAAGGCCATTTTCTATTTACAGCGGATGAATAACTTGTCAAATCAGCGATTTTTCTTCTGGTACAACCAGTAGCAAAGACATAAATAAAGCTCGAAAAGCCCGTCAATACTCAATAAACTTCGCACCTGACACGCTCTGTATGTAAGTAAACCCGGTCTTTGCAGGCTGAGGTTTCAAAAAAGGATACAAAAATGGCACTGATAGACGGTCAACCTTCTGTACTACTACAAAATGTAAGTAAGCTAATTCGTTCTAAAGTCAAAGATCAGGTCCAACTGGTCGAAAAATTTGCCCACACTCTGTATGGCAATATGTCTCACGAAGATTTGTTTGGCCGCAATGACAGCGATTTATATGGCGCTGCCTTGAGCTTATGGCAAAGCTTTAACGGTCATACCGATGCAAAGGCATTAATTCGCGTATTTAACCCTGAAATCGCTAAACACGGTTGGGAGTCTAAGCACACTATTGTTGAAATCGTAGTGAAAGACAGCCCGTTTTTAGTGGATTCAGTGCGGATGGCATTAAGCCGCCAATCCATTACCGCTCACTTGTTATTGCATTATCCATTGCAAACGCTCCGTAACGATAAAAACGACATCACGGACTTTTTTAAACTGGGTACTGTGGAGCAAGCCAGCACTGAACAAACTGTATTCCATATCGAAATTGATCGTATGACAGACAAAGCTGCGGTAGAGGCTTTAACCTCTGAACTGCAGTCTGTGATGGAAGATGTGTCTTTGGCGGTGCAGGACTGGAAACCTATCCGGGCAAAACTGCTGCAGGTGATAGCTGATCTGCCAAAACAAGCCGCTGTGAATGCTTCAGAACTAGAGCAGGCCACAGAATTTTTAAACTGGATGGCCAAAGATAATTTCACCTTGCTGGGGTATCGTGAATACCGCATCAAAGCTGTGGAAGGCGATCATAAAATTGAAGGCGTAAACGACAGCGCTTTAGGTTTAATGCGCCGTTCGACGTCGCGCGATTTAATGTTATCTGATTTACCAGAACAGGCCCGTAAGCAGGCGTTAAGTTCTTCGCTGTTAATACTGACCAAAACCAATAACAAATCCCGTGTGCACCGTCCTGCCTATATCGACTATGTCGGTATCAAACGTTTTGACGACAAAGGTCATGTGATAGGGGAAGACCGTTTTATTGGTTTGTATTCGTCATCCTTATATAACAACAGCGCTGCTGATATTCCACTATTGAAAAACAAGCTGGCCAAAGTGATGGCCAAGTCTGGTTTTGCTCATGGCACTCATGCTTATAAGGCGCTGTTAAATATTCTTGAGACTTACCCACGGGATGAGTTGATCCAGGCCACCACAGACGAGTTGTTGGACGTGTCGACCGGCGTACTGCAAATGCAGGAACGGGATATGACCCGTCTGTTTGTGCGCAAAGACGCTTTTGGCCGTTTTGTCTCGGCTATGGTCTATGTGCCGCGTGAGCGTTATAACACTCAGCTGCGTAAAGACACGCAACAGATTTTAGCTCAGTCTCTGGGCAGCACAGAAGCTGTGGAATTTACCACTTACTTCTCTGAGTCTGTGCTGGCACGTACCCATTATTTCGTTCGGATCAACGATAACAATATCGAGTTTAATGTGAAAGAAATTGAACGCAATTTAGTCGAAGCGGCCCGTACCTGGGAAGATAAGCTGGAAGCTGCGCTGGTTGGCCATTATGGCGAAGCCCGTGGTCGTGAGCTGGCCCGCAAGTATTTAACGGCTTTCCCTTCATCGTACAAAGATGAAATGTTGCCAAACGATGCGCTGGTCGATATCGAAAAAATCGAGTCGCTGAACGACGAACACCGTCTGGACATGCTGTTTTACCGTCCACAGGAAGAACGTAACGACAGCAAAGCCGTGCGTCTGAACCTGTTCCACAAAGATCACCCCATCCATTTATCCGATGTATTGCCGATACTGGAAAACTTCGGTTTACGTGTGATAGGTGAAACTCCATATGCTGTGCGCTGCCCGGATGGTTCTGTCAGCTGGATCTTAAACTTCGCGATGGAAGTCAACGGCGCTATGCCAACGGACTTTGAACAGGCACAGCTTTCGTTTCAGGATTCCTTTGCCAAAGTATGGAAAGGCGAGCTGGAAGACGACGGCTTTAACCGTCTGATTTTAGGCGCAGGTTTAACAGGCCGCGAAGCCTCGTTATTACGTGCTTATGCTAAATACAAACGTCAGATCGGCGGTACCTTCAGCCAGTCTTATGTCGAAAACGCTTTTGCCCGTTATCCAAAACTGGCGCATTTGTTAGTGCAGTTGTTTAACACCAAGTTTGATCCACAAAACACAGGTGACGCTGCTGCTATCGAAGCTATTGAAAAGCAGCTTAATGAGCAACTGGATAGCGTAGTCAATCTGGATGATGACCGTATTATCCGTCGTTTTGTCGCCATGATGTCGGCAACTTTACGGACCAACTACTTCCAGCCTAATGCGCAGGGCCAGCAGAAGAGCTACATCTCCTTTAAGGTGAAGTCCTCTTTAGTGCCGGATATGCCATTGCCAGTGCCGGCTTTTGAAATATTCGTTTATTCGCCGCGTGTGGAAGGTGTGCATTTACGCGGTGGTAAAGTGGCCCGTGGTGGTCTGCGTTGGTCTGACCGTCGTGAAGACTTCCGTACCGAAGTTTTAGGTCTGGTTAAAGCCCAGCAAGTAAAAAACACTGTGATAGTACCAGTAGGTGCCAAAGGTGGTTTTGTTTGTAAAAAACTACCGGAAACCGGTGGCCGTGAAGCCTACTTGAACGAAGGCAAAGAATGTTACCGCACCTTTATCCGTGGTCTGTTAGACATCACAGATAACATAGTGCAGGGCCAAATCGTTCCGCCTAAATCTGTAGTGCGTCTGGACGAAGATGACCCGTATTTAGTAGTAGCTGCCGATAAAGGTACGGCCACTTTCTCAGACATAGCGAACGCTATTTCTGCTGAATACAACCACTGGTTAGGTGATGCCTTTGCATCGGGTGGCTCCAACGGTTACGACCACAAAGGTATGGGTATTACTGCCCGTGGTGGTTGGGAATCTGTTAAGCGTCACTTCCGTGAAATTGGCATTGACTGTCAGACCACGGATTTCACTTGTGTGGGTATAGGTGATATGGCCGGTGACGTTTTTGGTAACGGTATGCTGTTATCCAAACATATTCGTCTGCAGGTTGCTTTTAACCATATGCATATTTTTGTTGACCCAAATCCTGATGCAGCAAAAACCTTTGTTGAACGTGAGCGTATGTTTAATCTGCCGACCTCAACCTGGGAAGACTTTGATAAGTCACTGATCTCAGAAGGCGGCGGTATTTTCCTGCGCAGCGCCAAATCCATCAAACTGACACCACAGATGCAGCAAATGCTGGGCACCAGTGCAACCAGCCTGACGCCTAACGAATTTATCCGTGCTGCGCTGATGATGGACGTGGATCTGATTTGGAACGGCGGTATCGGTACTTATGTGAAGGCGACGGACGAAACTCATGCTGAAGTGGGTGACCGTGGTTCAGAAGCGCTGCGTGTTAACGGTAAAGACGTTAAAGCTAAAATCATAGGTGAGGGCGGTAACTTAGGCACGACTCAACGTGGTCGTATTGAATACGCTGCTAATGGTGGTCGTATCAACACCGACTTCATCGACAACGTCGGTGGCGTCGACTGCTCAGATAACGAAGTTAACATCAAGATCCTGCTCAACGCTCTGGTGGCCAGTGGCGATATGACGCTGAAACAACGTAACGAGTTGTTAGCGGCTATGACCACTGATGTGGCGGACATAGTGATTAACGACTGTTACCGTCAGACTCAGAGTATTTCTGTGTCTTCAGTGCTGGGCGCTGAACAGATGAAGGAATACACCCGCTTTATCCATGCGTTGGAAAAAGACGGCAAGTTAAACCGTGAACTGGAGTTTTTACCTTCAGATGATGCGTTGGCTGAACGTACAGTCAAAGGTCAGGGCTTAACCCGTCCTGAGCTGGCGATTCTGACTGCGTACGGCAAAATGGTGATGAAAGAGTGGCTGGTTCTGCCGGAAATTTATGAAAACAGCTACTTTAAACGTCATCTGTTTACTGCTTTCCCGAAAGTGCTGCAGCAAAATTATGCCAAAGAGATGGAAACTCACCCGTTAAAGGCGGAGATCATCGCCACTAAACTGGCGAACCTGATGGTCAACGATATGGGCGCTAACTTTGCCCAGCGTATGATGGAAGAAACAGGGTCTTCTATTGCCGAAGTGGCAGTTTGTTACACCATAGCCCGTGATTTATTTGATGTGGAAGCGGTGTGGAACAAGCTGGAAGAATTAGATAACTCGATTCCGGCAGCGCTGCAGATCAAATTGTTCCACCAACTGCGCCGCACTATGCGTCGCACAACACGCTGGTTCTTACGTCACCGTAACAAGGCGCTGGATATTCAGCAGACGATCGATTTCTTCAAACCAGCTTTTGTTGAAATCAGCAATAATCTGCAAAAATTACTGGCACCAGCCGAAGCACAACAACTGGCCGCGAACGAGCAAGCCTTTATCGCACAAGGTGTACCTGCGGATGTTGCCCGTTATTTAGCTCAGCTGAGTACCTGTTTCTCTGTGATGGACATTGCCCAGGTGGCAGATGCAGAGAAAAACTCATTGCTCCTGAGCGCCGAAATTTACTTCAAGCTGGGCGATCGTTTGGATCTGCACTGGTTCCTGGAGCAAATTACCCAGCAGCCAGTAGCAAACCACTGGCAGGCACTGGCCCGTGCTTCGTACCGCGAGGAGCTGGACTGGCAACAACGTGCGCTGTCTGCTGTGGTCGTGCGTGGTTGTGGTGGTGCCTGTGATGCAGAAGCTGTGATCAGCAGCTGGATCACTGAGCATGAACCCGTACTGGCGCGTTGGCGTTTGATGCTGGCCGAGTTCAAAACCACTAAGAGCCATGAATTTGCCAAGTTCTCAGTGGCACTTCGTGAACTGATGTTGCTCAGCCATCACTGTGACCCTGTGAAATAATTCAGCGTCCAGTTAGAATACACCGGCTCTTTTCAGAGCCGGTGCTTTTTTTGGCACACTAAGATTTTACTTTTCCCCTTTACTGACAAAAGCAGGTTGTTATGTTTTATTCACTGGCGCGTTCTTTAATGTTTTGTACAGATGCTGAGTTTTCACATCACCTGGCCCTTGGCAGCTTAAAGCATTTAAAAAATACCCCGGCATCTTTGCTGTGGCGTCAGGATTTACCGAAAAAACCTGTGACAGTGGCCGGTATTCATTTTGATAACCCTGTGGGTTTAGCGGCTGGCTTGGATAAAAACGCTGATTGTATTGACGCTTTTGGCCAGATGGGTTTTGGTTTTATTGAAGTAGGGACTGTGACACCCCGGCCTCAGGCAGGCAATGACAAACCACGATTGTTCCGTTTACCTGAAGCGGGCGCCATTATTAACCGCATGGGCTTTAATAATAAAGGCGTGGATTATCTGGTTGAGAATGTAAAAAAATCGAACTACAAAGGTGTGCTTGGTATCAATATAGGCAAAAACAAAGATACACCTAATGAGCAGGGCAAGGACGATTACATTGCCTGTATGCGCAAGGTTTATGCTCACGCCAGCTACATTACAGTGAATATTTCTTCACCCAATACACCGGGTTTACGGGATCTGCAATTTGGTGATGCCTTATTTGATTTGTTGCAGGCGGTGAAAAACGAGCAATTGGATCTGCAAGCCCAGCAAGACAAGTACGTGCCGGTTTTTGTCAAAATTGCGCCTGATATGGATGAAGTGGCCGTACAGCAAGTGGCTGAGACCTTGCTTCGCAGCAAAATGGATGGCGTCATAGCCACCAACACCACGCTGGATAAAAGTGCGGTGCAACACCTGAAACATGGCAATGAAATGGGCGGTTTAAGCGGTTTGCCAGTGCAACAAAAAAGCACAGAAATTATCCGGCAGTTCCGTGTAGCCCTGGGTCCAAAAATGCCAATTATTGGCGTAGGTGGCATAGATTCAGCCAAAGCGGCACAGGACAAAATGGCCGCCGGTGCCAATCTGGTCCAGGTGTATTCCAACTTTATCTATCAGGGACCAGCGTTGATCAAACAGATCGTCGAGAGCCTGAAATAAGGCATATGCCGATCAATTTTGGATCCCTGATACTTAGTTCAAAATAATCTTTAACAGGGATTAAAAACAGGTGTAGAAAGGCAACATCTTGAATTCACAAGGATTGAATATGTTGTCTTTATGCCCTGACTGGTGCTGGCAGTATTGCGAACAGCAAGACCTTTTGCTGTTACAGTTATCAGCCAGCCACCATATTCAAACCGCCTTTAGTGCAAAAGAGCTTACCATCAAACCTGAGCAGCAAAGCTTATGTATGGAGCAAGCTCAGCTGCTGATGGACTTTGCTGAAGCCCTGGAAGGTGTATTGCCTGACAGCGACTTACTGAAGGTCTCGGCTCAGGCTGTTGCTGCTTTATGTTTTGTTAAAGCTCCGGTGCAAAAAAGTCACTTGTTTAATTTCTCCAGTATTGAATGCAGAGCCGATCTGATGAGTATCGCCAAACTTGAAGGCTTAAGCCGGGCTAAAGTGGTGCTGGTGGCCAAAGCTGAGCCTATGGTGGATTGCCTGTTACTGGAGCCTATGGAACTGTTAAATGGTAAACAATTATCGGCCGGCCAGTTAGTGCGGGTGCAACAAAACCGCCTGATGCCGCTGCAATTTGCACCTCTTTATGCGCTGACCGCCTGAAAGTCGCAAAAGCGTTTAATAAATAAACAACCGCCAAGAGATCGGGCCAGATTGAGCTGGTGATCCGGCAGGCAACAGGTAGAATAGGGCACATTTTCAAGCCGGGGTTTAAAAGCTGTGCCAAATCAAACGGATCCTTTTCAGGATATTCGCCCATATTTTGACCATGAAGTACCAGAAGCGATTCGTCGTTTATTGGACGACGCCGATTTTTTGCATGCCATTTTAAATTACCGTCTGGCCAGCTGGCCTAAAACCATCCGTTATTTGTTTACGCCCGTGCTACGTTGGCTGCTGGCGCGTAAAGCCAAAGGTTTGCGTTCTGTGTCTGATGTGCAGCATATGGTGGCTGACTTTTTACAACAAAGTCTGCAAAAAAGTTCTGCCGGCGTCAGCGTTAGCGGTCTAGAGCATTTGGATCCCAAACAGTCTTATTTGTTTGTGTCGAATCACAGGGATATCGCCATGGATCCGGCACTGGTAAACTGGTGTTTACATCAAAAAGGCATGGACACTGTACGCATCGCTATTGGCGATAATCTGCTGAAAATGCCCTGTGCCACCGAGCTGATGAAGCTGAATAAAAGTTTTATCGTCAAACGCTCCATCAAAGCCCCACGCGAGATGCTCAAAGCTCTGGGCCATTTATCGGCTTATATCAAAGATTCGCTGGAAAGTGGCCATTCTATCTGGATAGCGCAAAAAGAAGGCAGGGCCAAAGATGGTTTGGATCAAACTGATGAAGCCATCTTAAAAATGTTTTATATCGAAGGTAAAAAACGTGGTCTGGACTTTGCGACTTATATGCAGTCGTTAAATATTGTACCTGTGTGTTTATCTTATGAATTTGACCCTTTGGATCAGGCCAAAGCCAACGAGCTGCATCAACTGGCCTGCACAGGCGAATATAAAAAATCCGAGATGGAAGATATCCAAAGTATAGTGCTGGGCATAGTGGGCCAAAAAGGCCGGGTGCATGTGCATTTTGGTGAAGCTATTCAGGCCTGTTGCCAGGATCCGGCGGCTTTGGCTGCTGAAATAGACCGGCAGATCTGGGCGGGTTACCGTTTATATCCGGTGAATTATTTAGCGGCTGGAATGGATGTGGAGCTGGATCCTGGTGAAGAAAGCTTATGGTATCAGACCAAAATGGCGTCTTTGCCTTCGGAGCTTAAACCTTATGTGCAGCAAATGTATGCAGCACCGGCACTAAAACAACAGCAAACCTTAGCCCAGCAAGAACAGCTGGCGGCACAACATAAGGAGCTGGAAGATGGCGCGGCACATCAGCTATAAATACAAAGGCGAGTGGAAAAAGATCCCATTTAGCTACGACAAATACGCCGACAGCTTCGAAGCTGTCGCTGCTGCTGAAGGCATAGACTTAACGGCCTTTCGTAAAATGGAGCAGCAAGTAGCCATGACCGCCAAGGGCAAAGGCGCACTCAAGGACTATCGCAAAAACGCCTTTATCCAAATGGGCTTTAGCGAAATTCTGCTACTGCGGGATGATCAGGAACCTTTTAATCTTTAAGCTGTACTGCTTCAGAGTGCAATAGCGCATGCTATTGCACTTGCTCAGTGGACTATTGCACTTGCTCAGTGGATTAACCACACTTCTTACTGCCACAGCGAATAATCTTAGTGCCCGCAGCCAACCCTTGGGCTTTAAACCAGCCTTGTGGCATTTCCAAAGCACCTATGGCTGGGCCTTGAGATTTTTTACCTTTCTCGTCGTAGGGATAGAGGAACTGAACCGGCTCTATAGTCCAGTCGGCCTTGATATAGGCGATGTCCAGCGGCACCTTGGTGTTACGCATCCAGAACGACAACACACGGGCTTGGTCGTACACAAACAACATGCCGTTTTCTACGTTGTCGCGATACATCAGACCACGGGCGCGTTGCTCTGTGGTTAATGCAAGTTCTACTTCTAAATCAAGATGACCCACTTTGATCCATTCTTTGTCGAACCGGATGTCTTCAACAGCAGCAACAGAAAAACTCAACGCAAATAAAGCAGATACCAAATAGTTCATGGCAGGAAACCTTTCAGAAAGAAGGGCTAAAGACTAACGGAGATTAACGGAAAAAAAAAGGGCGGCTCTAAAGCCGCCCTGATCGGGCTGTGCAGTAAAATTACAGAGCAGCTAAAGCTTGTTTAGGTTCAACAAATGGCAGCTTTAATGCGTCAGCCACGTGTTTGTTCACCACATGACCGTTGATCACGTTTAAGCCGTTTAACAGGTGTGCATCGTCCAGCAGCGCCTGTTTATAGCCTTTGTTGGCTAAACGGATGATAAATGGCAAGGTTGCGTTGTTCAGTGCAAAAGTAGAAGTCAGTGGTACTGCGCCTGGCATGTTGGCCACACAGTAATGGACTACGTCATCCACTATATAAGTAGGTTCAGCATGAGTAGTGGCTCTTGAAGTTTCCACACAACCGCCCTGGTCGATGGCCACGTCAACAATGGCTGAACCTGGTTTCATCCGTTTGATATGATCTGCGGTGACCAGCTTAGGAGCTGCGGCGCCAGGGATTAACACACCACCAATAACTAAGTCGGCAGATAACACATGTTTTTCCAAAGCATCTACAGTGGAGTACACAGTTTTCACTGCGCCATTGAACTGAGCATCAATACGACGTAATACGTCGACACTGCGGTCCAGTACCACTACGTCAGCACCCATACCAACAGCCATCTGAGCTGCATTGGTACCGACCATTCCACCACCGATAATCACGACTTTGGCTGGTTCCACACCTGGTACGCCACCTAATAACATACCGCGACCAGCACAGGATTTCTCTAAAGCACGGGCACCGGCCTGAATAGACATACGGCCAGCTACTTCAGACATAGGAGCTAATAAAGGCAAGCCACCACGATTGTCTGTGACCGTCTCATAAGCGATACAAATAGCTTTTGATTTGATCAAGTCTTCAGTTTGTGGCAGATCCGGCGCTAAGTGCAGGTAAGTAAACAGAATTTGGCCTTCACGCAGCATAGCGCGTTCAACAGCCTGAGGTTCTTTCACTTTGACAATCATTTCTGCTTTAGCGAAAACTTCTGCAGCTGTCGTTAATACTGTGGCACCAGCTGCCTGATAGGCATCGTCACCAAAACCAATGCCGCTACCGGCATTGTGTTCAACATAAACAGTGTGACCAAGAGCTGTCAGCTCACGCACGCTGGCAGGAGTCATACCGACGCGGTATTCGTGGTTTTTTATCTCTTTTGGTACGCCAATAATCATGATATTCCGCCTGTGTAGGGTTAAGAAAAATTTTCGCCTAGTATAGTTATGGATTGGTAGTTTTACCTGTTGTTTTTTGGCTGAATTGCAGTTATAAATCCTGCTATAAATTAAAAAGTGAAATTTTTATCTGCCATGTACGAAACCAGTAAAAGTGTCAAAAAACTCGACCGGATTGACCGTAAAATTCTGACTGAATTGCAACATGACGGCCGCATTGCCAATGTCGAATTGGCCAAAAGGGTAGGGTTGAGTGCTACCCCCTGTCTGGAGCGGGTGCGTAAACTCGAAGCAGAGGGTTACATCTTAGGCTACACAGCTCAGGTCGACCCCAATAAAGTAGGTTCCGCGTTACTGGTTTTTGTTGAAATTACCCTAAGCAAAACCTCACCTGAGGACTTTGATGAATTCAGTAAAGCTGTGCAGAAGCTGCATGAAATACAGGAATGTCATTTAGTATCAGGCAGTTTCGACTTTCTGTTAAAAACCCGGGTGGCCAATATGGCGGCCTATCGCGAACTGTTAGGGGAAACTTTATTACGTTTACCCAGCGTACGGGAAAGCCGGACTTATGTGGTGATGGAAGAAGTGAAACAAACCACTTTTGTTGC
>CAMLSF010000081.1 GCA_946482615.1 uncultured Chromatiaceae bacterium
GAAGCCGAATTATTAACTTTTCAGCCGGACTTAAAAACCGACCTGTTAGTGCTGGGCCATCATGGCAGTAAAAGCTCCAGTCAACTGGACTTCTTAAGTCACATTAAACCCTTGCTGGCGCTCAATAGTGCCGCCGCCCATAATGCCTATGGCCACCCCAGTGCAGAGGTGCTGGGGCGACTGGCGCTGCTGCAAATCCCTCTGCTCAATACCGCAGAGCAGGGTGCTATCCGGATTGAAATGACTGAACAACAGCTCCATATCTGGCCCTACCGGCAGCAGCCTTTGCCTTTTTGGCTGCAAAAGCAGTGAACAATTGCTGAAAGCGCCTGCACAACAAGGTAGAATGGCGGCGGTTTTCTTATTCTCTGGGGTTAAATTTGTCTTCACAAACAACGGGTTCAATTAGCACCTTTAAACGTCTGATGCGGTATTTAAAACCCTACAAAGCAGGTTTTGCGCTGGCGATGTTTGGTATGGCAGGTTATGCCTGTGTCGATATTTACTTTATTTCTCAGTTTTCCAGCTTTATTGACCGGGGTATCACACAAAAAGATACCGCCTATTTAGCCTGGGCTCCGGTTTTTGTCGTCGGCATGTTTTTCCTGCGTGGTGTGTTTCATTTTATCTCCAGCTACTGCCTGAACTGGGCTGGAACTCATATAGTCAAAGACTTACGCCAGCAACTGTTCCGTCAGATGATTGCTTTGCCTGTCAGTTACCATGACAAACATTCAACAGGTGAGCTGATTTCGAAAATTACCTACGATGCTGAACAAATTAAACAAGCGTCCAGTAAAGCCCTGGTGGTGCTTATTCACGAAGGTGTGTTTGTTTTAGGTTGTCTGGGCCTGATGTTTTATAACAGCTGGCAGCTGTCGCTGATTTTTTTGGTGATAGCCCCACTGATTGCTGTGATAGTAGCGCAGGTGTCGAAACGTTTTCGTAAAATCAGCAGCAATATGCAAAATGCGATGGGTGATGTCACCACCAGCTCGGAGCAAATGTTAAACGGCCATAAAGTGATTTTATCTTTTGGCGCTGGCGATTTAGAAAACAACAGATTTAAAGCGGTGAATAACCGCAACCGTCAGCTGGATGTCAAAATGGAAGCGACCCGCGCCATCAGTGTCTCGCTGATTCAACTGATCGCCTCTTTTGCTTTGGCTTTTGTGATTTATCTGGCGAGCTTCCCCGCTATGCTGGACACCTTAACCCCTGGTACGTTTAGTGAAATGATCACCGCCATGATGCTGCTGTTAAAACCTCTGAAACAGCTGACTACGGTCAATAGTGATTTTCAGCGCGGCATGGCAGCTGCGGCTAATGTGTTTAAGGTGCTGGATGAAAAGCCTGAGCAGGACACTGGTACTATTGAACTGAAACAGGTGACAGGTGCCATTGAAATTAAAGACTTAAGTTTTCACTACCCTGGTCATGAAAAACAGGTGTTAAAGCAGATCAATATCAAAGTCGAACCTGGCCAGACCGTCGCTTTGGTTGGCCGCTCCGGCAGCGGCAAAACCACCATTTCCAGCTTATTGCCACGTTTTTATGAAATTGAACAAGGTGAAATTTTACTGGATGGCATCAATACCAAAGACTGTACGCTGGATTCATTACGCTCGCAGATGGCCGTGGTCTCGCAGCATGTGGTGCTGTTTAACGACACCATCGCCAATAACATAGCTTATGGCTATCGTGGTGAATTAAGCCGGGAGCGTCTGCTGGAAGTGGCCGAAAAAGCCCATGTGATGGAGTTTGTGCAGCAGATGCCTGAAGGCCTTGATACTGAAATTGGCGAAAACGGCGTGACTTTATCCGGTGGGCAACGTCAGCGTATTGCCATAGCCCGGGCTTTATTACGTCAGGCGCCGCTGCTTATTCTGGATGAAGCCACTTCTGCTTTGGATACCGAATCAGAACGTAAAATTCAGGGCGCTTTGGATGAGTTATTTAAAGGCCGCACCAGTATTGTGATAGCGCACCGTTTATCCACTATTGAAAATGCTGATCAGATTTTAGTGATGGATCAGGGCCAGATTGTAGAGCAGGGCACTCATCAGTCCTTGCTGACACAAAATGGTTATTATGCTCAGCTGTATAAAATGCAATTTAGTGAAGCCGGATGAACTGGTGGGAGAGAGGCTGGTATCGCCAGCACCCTTTTACTTTGTTGTTCTGGCCGCTGAGTCTGCTGTACCGGTGGGTCGCTGTTATTCGCCGTTTTGGCTATCAGCGCGGCTGGTTTCAATCTTTTGCGGTGGAAAAACCTGTTGTTATTGTCGGTAATATTTCGGTGGGTGGTACAGGAAAAACGCCTTTTACTTTGTGGCTTTGTAAGTTTTTAACAGAGCAGGGTTTTACCCCTGGTATTGTCAGCCGGGGTTATGGTGCCCGTATCACAGAGCCTGTGCGGGTCAGCTCTGTGCATTTGGCTTCTGATGTAGGTGATGAACCTTTGCTTTTGGCCCGCAACAGTCATTGCCCTGTGGTGGTTTGTCCGGACAGAGTGGCAGCTGCGCAGTATCTGCTGGAAACCACAGACTGCGATATAGTGATCAGCGACGATGGCCTGCAGCATTACCGGTTACAACGCGACTTGGAACTGGTGTTGATTGATGGTCAACGTGGTTTGGGTAATCAGCAATTATTGCCGGCAGGGCCTTTGCGGGAGCCTGTGTCGCGTTTACAAAAAGTAGATGCAGTGATCGTCAATAGTGGTGACTTTGCTCTGGCGTCGCACAAGATGCAGTTAAAGCCTGTCAGGCCACAAGCTTTGGATGGTCAGAGTCAGTGGCAAGCACAGCCAGTGACTTTAGTGGCCGCTATAGGCAATCCCCAGCGTTTTGTCGATACGGTCAAAAGTGTTGGCATAGAGATTAAAAGCACTGCTTTTTTCCGCGATCATTTTGCTTTTGATGAAAGTAGCCTGGCTGATATCGAAGGTCCGGTGCTGATGACAGAAAAAGATGCGGTCAAATGCCGCGCTTTTGCCAAACCCCATTGGTATTACCTGCCGGTGGAAGCCGACCTGTCGGACGAATTTAAATTCTGGCTGCAGCAACAGCTGCGTCAATGGAGAGATAAATAATGGCTTTAAATATCGCCTTACTGGACATCATTGCTTGTCCTTTGTGTAAAAACAAACTGAAGCTGGATAAAGAAAAACAGGAGCTGATTTGTACTGCCGATCGTCTGGCTTATCCAATCAAACAACATATTCCGGTGTTATTAACCTCTGAAGCCCGTACTTTAACTCTGGATGAGGCGGAAAAATGGCGTTAGTACAAGCGGCGTTCATTAAAACTGGGTTTCTGGTCGTTATTCCGGCCCGTTACGCCAGCAGCCGTTTACCGGGCAAACCTCTGGCTGATATTGCAGGCCAGACTATGATTGAACGGGTTTACCGTCAGGCCATTAAAAGTGGTGCAGAGCGGGTGGTAATTGCGACAGACGATGCCAGGGTGCAACAGGTCTGTGAAGCTTTTGGTGCTGAAGTTTGTATGACCAGCCCGGCCCATAACTCAGGCACTGAACGTCTGGCTGAAGTGGTGTCTTTGTTAGGCCTGAGCCATGATACTGTAGTGGTCAATGTACAAGGTGACGAGCCTTTTATTCCGCCTGCTATTATCCGCCAGGTGGCGGAAAACTTAGCCAGTCAGACTAAAGCACGAATGGCGACTTTATCAGTGCCTATTGAGCATCAGGACGAAGTACAAAACCCTAATGTGGTCAAAGTACAAAGCGACAAAAATGGTTATGCGCTGTATTTCAGCCGCTCTGTGATCCCCTATGACAGAGACAAAGCTTTTACCAAAGAGCTGATGGATATCTATCGTCGTCATATAGGTATTTATGCCTACCGTGCTGGTTTTATTAAAGATTATGTCAGCTGGCCTGCGTCACAACTGGAGCAGATTGAATGCCTGGAGCAGCTTAGAGTTTTGTGGCAGGGCGAAGCTATTCATGTCGCTACTGCGCTTGAAGTGCCCGCTGTAGGTGTAGATACGCCAGAGGATTTAGAACGGGCCCGTCTGGTGGCGGCTTTATAAATGACGTTAAAACTGGTGTTTGATCACGCCGATTTTCTGGTGTTGGATAAACCTTCCGGCATCAGTTTTCATTCTGAGTTTGAAGCTGGTGTGGTGGCTTTGGCTGAAGCTCAGTTTGGGCTGAAACTTTATGCCGTGCATCGGCTGGATAAAGGCACCTCAGGTTTATTGCTGCTGGCCAAAAGCAGCGCAGCGGCGGCATCTTTATCTGAACTGTTTCAAAACCAGCAGATCCAAAAATTTTATCTGGCGCTGACCGATCAAAAACCAAAGAAAAAACAAGGTTGGGTTAAAGGCGATATGGTGCAGGCGCGTCGCTCGGCCTGGAAATTGACCAGTAGTTTAACCAATCCTGCGGTCAGTTATTTTGTCTCGGCGTTTTACGAAGTGGCAGGGCGCAGAGCTTTTCTGGTGAAACCTTTTACCGGTAAAACTCATCAGGTGCGTGTGGCGTTAAAAAGTGTCAGCGCCGCCATATTAGGCGATGAGTTGTATCAGGGCAGCGCAGCAGATCGTATCTGCCTGCACGCTTATGCTTTGTATTTTAGCTGGGGTGGCGCACAAATTAAGCTGGTGTTGCCGCCCTCTGAAGGCTCCGATTTTTTGGCTGAGCCCTTGCAACAGTATCTGCGCCTGTATTGGGCAGAACCTGCTTTATTGGACTGGCCTTCGTATCAAAAACCTACGACGTCTAAGACCGTAGAGTAAAAGAGTATTTAACGTGTCCGATTATTTATTACGTTTTGCCGGCATAGGCCGTTTGTATGGCACCAAAGCACTGGATGCGTTTCAGAAATCTCATGTTTGTGTGGTCGGCATAGGAGGTGTCGGCAGCTGGGCGGCTGAAGCTTTAGCGCGCTCCGGCATAGGCGAAATCACCCTGATTGATTTGGATGATATTTGTATCAGCAATACCAACAGGCAGCTGCATGCTTTATCGGACAGCATAGGCAAAGACAAAGTGGCGGTGATGGCTGAACGTATTAAAGCTATTAATCCGGATTGCAAAGTGCATCAGGTCGAAGATTTTGTCAGTCATGACAATTTATTTCAGCTGATGAGCACAGATTTTGATTATGTGGTGGATTGCATCGATTCGATCAAAGCCAAAGTGGCGCTGATTGCACACTGCAAACGCAATAAAATTGCGATAGTGACGGTTGGTGGTGCAGGCGGGCAGGTCGATCCAACGCAAATTCAGCTGGCTGATTTAAGTCAGACAGTGTACGACCCTCTGTTATCCAAAGTGCGTAATACCCTGCGCCGGGACTACAACTACAGCCGTAACCCCAAACGGCGTTTTGGTATAGATGCGGTTTATTCCACCGAGCAGTTGGTGTATCCAAAAGCTGATGGCACTGTCTGTCAGACCAAACCTGAACTGGATGGTCCTATGCGTTTAGATTGCAGTGGTGGTTTTGGTGCTGTCACAGTAGTCACAGGCTCTTTTGCTTTTGTGGCTGTCTCCAGAGTGCTAAAGAAACTCGCTGACAAAGCCAATAAAGCTTGATCTATAGATCTAGAGCACAGCTTTTATTTTAGTGAGTACAGCCAGCAACCCATTACTGCGCGACTGGCTGATATTTTGTTGCAGCTGTAATTCGTTGAGTAATAGCTCTGGCGTCGCTTTGGCTAACTCTTTAGCTGTGAAGCCATTCACTTGGGCTAAAATCAAGATAATCAACCCTTTTACAATACGGGCATCGCTGTCAAAGGCCCAAAAATGCTGTGTTGTGACAGGGTCCTGATAATGCAGCAGCCAGGCTTTTGCTTCACAGCCCTGCACCAAAAACTCATCTCTGTGCCACTCGCTGTCAAAAGCCGGTAGTTCTTTGCCCAGCGTCATTAAAATTCTGTATTTACTTTGCCAGTCTTTCAGCTGACGCAATTGTGGCAGTTGGTTCGCGTAAATATTTTTTAGTGCAGTGGCGGTTTCTGTAAAGATATCTGGTCGGATCATTCAGTAAGTAACTCCACTGCTGTAGCTAAAGCGGTCAAAGTCCGGTCAATTTCGTCGAAACTGTTATAACAGGCAAAAGAAAAACGCACTGAACCCTGGGAATTGATGGCCTGAAACAGCGGCATAGCACAATGAGTTCCGGCCCGAACTGCGATTTTTTGCTGGTCAAGCAGGGTGGCGAGGTCGGCAGGGTGCTCATTTTTCAGGTTGAGTGCCACTATTCCTGCGTTAGTTGTCGGACCAGAGAGCAGCTCCAAAGCCGGAATTTGCTGACAACCGGCATAAAACCGCTGCACCAGCGCTGTTTTGTGCTGCGCAAAAGCGGTCATATCCTGCTGCTGTAGCCATAAAATAGCGGCAGCAAGGCCAATAGCACCCGCCATATTGGGTGTACCAGCTTCTAATCTGTAGGGTAAATCGTTCCAACTGCTTTGGCTAAAACTGACGGTTTTAATCATTTCACCACCGCCCAGCATGGGCCGCAGTAGTTCTAAGTATTTGGTTTTGCCATACAACACGCCAATGCCGGTTGGACCATACAGCTTGTGGCCTGAAAACAGATAAAAATCGACATCCAGAGCCTGTACGTCCACTGTCTCCCAAACAATACCCTGAGCACCGTCCAGCACCACTATGGCGCCTGCAGCCTTGGCCAGACGCACTATGTCCGCTATCGGCTGAATATGCCCCAGCGCGTTGGATACATGGCTGATACTGACCACTTTGGGTTTGAGCTTTAATAACTCGGTAAAAGCGGCAAGGTCAAATCTATGTTCAGCTGTTAAAGGCACCACATCCAGCTGCACGCCATAAGGTTGGGCGTGAATATGCCAGGGCACTATATTGGCGTGATGTTCCATAGATGAAATTAATACCCGATCGCCGGATTGCAATACAGGTCCCATCAGGCCAAAAACCAGCTGATTAAAACCTGCAGTAGTGCCGCAGGTCCAGATGATTTCATGCGAATAACGGGCATTGAGAAACTGAGCCACAGTGGTTCTGGCCGCTTCAAAAGCTGCTGTGGCTTGTTGACTTAAGCCGTGGGCCGAGCGGTGCACATTGCTGTTGTGTTGGCTGTAAAATTGATCCATTGCATCAAGCACAGTTTGAGGCTTGTGCAAAGTGGCTGCATTATCCAGGTAAATCCACTCTGGATGTGCGCTAAAAAAAGGGAATTGTTGACGTAAAGCGGATAAATCGAAGTTCAAGGTTGCCAACCTAAAGCAAAAACAAATGAGGCCGGATCATAACATCCGGCCTCATCAGCAGGTTAGGCTTTTTTGAAGTCGCGTTTGGTATAACCGGTATACAGCTGACGCGGACGACCAATTTTGTGGCCTTTGTCTGACAGCATTTCGTCCCAGTGTGAGATCCAGCCGACAGTACGTGACATAGCAAAAATCACAGTAAACATGCTGGTTGGAATACCAATGGCTTTTAAAATAATGCCTGAGTAGAAATCCACGTTTGGATAGAGTTTCTTCTCAATGAAGTAAGGGTCTGACAGCGCAATACGCTCCAGTTCCATAGCAACATCCAGCAGAGGATCCTTGATGTTCAGCTCTTTTAACACTTCGTGGCAGGTTTCACGCATCACTTTGGCACGAGGGTCAAAGTTTTTATAAACGCGGTGACCAAAGCCCATCAGACGGAAGCTGTCATTTTTGTCTTTAGCGCGAGCCACAAACTCAGGAATACGCTCTACAGAGCCGATTTCCTGTAACATTTTTAAGCAGGCTTCGTTGGCGCCGCCGTGTGCCGGACCCCACAAAGAAGCTACGCCGGCAGCGATACAAGCGTAAGGGTTAGCGCCTGAAGAACCTGCTAAACGTACTGTAGAGGTTGAAGCGTTTTGTTCATGGTCTGCGTGCAGCATAAAAATACGGTCCATTGCTTTTGCAAGAATAGGACTGACTTTGTAATCTTCAGCTGGTACAGAGAACATCATATGCAGGAAGTTTTCTGCATAAGTTAAGTCATTGCGTGGATACACAAAAGGCTGACCTACTGTGTATTTATACGCCATGGCAGAGATAGTAGGTAACTTGGCTATTAAACGGTGAGCACTGCGTTTACGCTGCTCCGGGTCGTTAATGTCCAGGTCTGAGTGGTAGAAAGAAGACAAAGCACCCACCACACCACAAAGCATGGCCATAGGGTGAGCGTCCACACGGAAACCCTGGAAAAATGAGGCAATTTTTTCATGCACCATAGTGTGGCGCGTGATGGTATGCACAAATTCGTCGTACTGAGTTTTTGTTGGTAATTCGCCTTCCAGTAACAGGTAGCAGGTTTCCAGATAATCTGAATGTTCTGCTAACTGCTCAATTGGATAACCCCGGTGTAACAACACGCCATTATCACCGTCTATATAGGTGATTTTTGATTCGCACGAACCCGTAGCCATAAAGCCCGGATCGAAGGTGAAGTATCCTTGCTGACCTAAAGCACGAACATCAATAACATCAGTGCCTGCAGTGCCAGAATAGATAGGAAGTTCAAATGGTGCTTGTCCTTCGATCTGCACGACAGCTTTTTTATCTGCCATTGGATTTCTCCTGTTGTTTTAATTGGGTTAAACCTTCATCGCACCTATTCTAACGTCAAGTGCAGCCTAAAAGTCAATTTTAATGCGCGATTGGATAATAAGTATTCGACTCTGGTCGTATTGTCATCAAAGACGAATGCTGTAGTCTCCAATACGCAGAAATTCGATAACCAAATCAAACATAAATTGTAATCCGAAGTGGTGAATTATATACTGTCGCGGGTTTTAAACCTGTTCAGCGTTTGATAGATAAAAAAATAGGCTGAACCACACTTAGCTGTAGCCTGTATATCCATTGGGCGTTGACTGATTATTCAGCAACAAATAATGACAACAAAGCTCTATAAAGAGCGTCGATGGGCAAGAAACTGTGAAAAAGCAAAGACCTGTAAATCTAGACCTTACAACAATATCTTTTCCTGCTCCTGCGTTAGCGTCGATCCTGCACCGCGTAACTGGCGTAGCCATGTTTTTCGCTCTGGTGTTTGTGATCTGGGCTTGGGCAGTGTCTTTGTCTTCTGCGGAAGGCTTTGAACAAGTGAAACTGGTATTACAATCCTTCATCGCCAAGTTTATCGCCTGGGGTACTATCACAGTATTGCTCTATCACATGTTAGGTGGCATCCGTCATCTGATTATGGACATGGGCCACTGGGAAGAACTGAAGTCCGGTAACACCAGCGCAGTAGTGACTATCGCACTGTGGATTGTATTAGCTGTTTTAGCAGGAGTTTGGTTATGGTTCTGAATCAAGCCAGTTTAAAGCGTGACGGTGTCCAGGACTACGTCTCGTTACGTGCCACAGCTGTTATTCTGACGCTGTACACTCTGTTTATTCTGGGATTTTTTCTGGTTACTCCTGAAGTAACCTACGATGTCTGGAAAGCATTGTTTTCCAGTCTGCTGATGAAAGCTTTCACTTTATTAGCCTTAGCTTGTATCGCAGTTCACACCAAAATTGGTCTGTGGCAGGTATTAACTGACTACGTCAAAAACGCAGCTTTGCGTGGCGTTTTACAGTTCCTGTTATACACCCTTGCTTTTGGTTATCTGGCTGTGGGTCTCTTTGTTCTGTGGGGTGTTTAAGTGAATATTCCAGTACGCGAATTTGATGCCGTCGTAATAGGCGCAGGTGGTGCAGGTATGCGCGCCGCTCTGCAAATTACTGAATCAGGTTTAACCTGTGCTTTGTTATCCAAAGTGTTCCCAACCCGTTCTCATACTGTATCTGCGCAAGGTGGTATCACTGTTGCGTTAGGTAACTCTCATCCGGACAACTGGGAATGGCACATGTTTGATACCGTCAAAGGTTCCGATTACATCGGTGACCAGGACGCTATTGAATACATGTGTAAAACTGGCCCTGAAGCCATTACTGAACTGGAAAACATGGGTTTACCTTTCTCTCGTTTTGAGAACGGCCGTGTGTATCAGCGTCCTTTTGGTGGTCAGTCGAAAAACTTTGGTGGCGAACAGGCCGCCCGTACCGCAGCTGCTGCAGACCGTACAGGTCATGCTTTATTGCACCTGCTGTATCAGCAAAACGTAAAAAACAAAACTCAGGTCTTCTCTGAGTGGTATGCACTGGATCTGGTGAAAAACCAGGATGGCGCAGTGGTAGGTTGTACTGCCATTGACATCGAAACCGGTGAAATTGTTTACTTCAAATCCCGCGCTGTAGTACTGGCGACTGGCGGTGCAGGCCGTATCTTCGCCTCTACCACAAACGCTCACATCAATACCGGTGATGGTGTAGGTATGGCGCTGCGTGCCGGTGTACCACTGCAGGATATGGAAATGTGGCAATTCCACCCGACAGGTATTGCAGGTGCCGGTGTTCTGGTGACTGAAGGTTGTCGTGGTGAAGGTGGTTACTTATTAAATAAAGACGGCGAGCGTTTCATGGAGCGTTATGCACCAAACGCTAAAGACTTAGCGGGTCGTGACGTTGTAGCCCGTTCTATGATGACTGAAATCCGTGAAGGCCGTGGTTGTGATGGTCCATGGGGCCCACATATCAAACTGAAACTGGATCACTTAGGTGAAGAAGTTTTAGAAAGCCGCTTACCTGGTATTTGTGAGTTGTCCCGTACTTTCGCTCACGTAGACCCGGTGAAAGAGCCTATCCCTGTGATCCCAACCTGTCACTATATGATGGGTGGTATTCCAACCAACGTCCATGGTCAGGTCATTCATCCAAAACCTGATGGTACTGAGTCTGTAGTTCCTGGCTTATTTGCCTGCGGTGAAATCGCTTGTGTGTCTGTACACGGCGCTAACCGCTTAGGTGGTAACTCCTTGTTAGACTTGGTGGTATTTGGTCGTGCTACAGGTTTACACCTGGGTGAAGCTCTGGCAGCTACCACTGAATACCGTGCCGCTTCTGATTCTGATCTGCAGGCTGCTTTAGCCCGTACTCAGCGCTGGGAAGACAGCAAACCAGGTCAGGGTGAAGATCCGGCTCAAATCAAAAAAGATTTACAGCAATGTATGCAACTGAACTTCTCGGTATTCCGTGAAGGTGCTGCTATGGCTGAAGGTTTAGCTCAGTTAAAAGAAATCCGTGAACGTCTGAAATATGCACGTCTGGATGACAAGAGCTCAGACTTCAATACCATGCGTATTGAATGTTTAGAACTGGACAACCTGATGGAAACCGCGTTTTCAACTGCAGTTGCAGCCAACTACAGAACTGAAAGCCGTGGTGCCCACGCTCGTTTTGACTTCCCGGACCGTGACGACGAAAACTGGTTATGCCATAGCGTCTACACGCCAGATACTGAATCAATGTTTAAGCGTAAAGTGAACATGGAACCTAAGTTCCGTGACGCTTTCCCGCCTAAAGCACGTACGTACTAAGAGGGATGCAGAATGAAGAAGTTAGTATTCTCTGTCTATCGTTACAACCCTGACGTTGATACAGCACCACGTATGCAGGACTACATTCTGGATAATCCGGAAGGTCGTGACATGATGGTGTTGGACGCCCTG
Source organism: uncultured Chromatiaceae bacterium (assembly GCA_946482615.1). Next base: position 11,558 of record CAMLSF010000081.1, read on the forward strand.
TTGAAATTAAAAGAGCAAGACCCCACTTTATCTTTCCGTCGCAGCTGCCGTGAAGGCGTTTGTGGTTCAGATGGTCTGAACATGAACGGTAAAAATGGTCTGGCTTGTATCACGCCATTGTCTGCCTTAGGTAAAGGCAAAGGTGGCAAGCTGGTGATCCGTCCATTACCAGGTTTACCTGTAGTGCGTGACTTAGTCGTCGATATGACTCAGTTCTACACTCAGTATGAAAAGGTGAAGCCTTACCTGATCAATGACGAATTGCCACCTGCTGGTGAATACCTGCAGACACCTGAAGAACGTGAAAAGTTAGACGGCCTGTACGAATGTATTTTATGTGCCTGTTGTTCAACTTCTTGTCCTTCCTTCTGGTGGAATCCGGATAAATTTATCGGACCAGCTGGTTTATTACACGCTTACCGCTTCTTAGCCGACAGCCGTGATACTGCCACTGAACAGCGTTTAAACGATTTAGATGATGCATTCAGCGTGTTCCGCTGCCATGGCATCATGAACTGTGTCAACGTATGTCCAAAAGGTTTGAACCCGACCAAAGCCATAGGTCAGATCAAATCTATGCTGTTAAACCGGGCGCTTTAAGCGCCCTTTGTCAGAGCTAAAAGGCGCTGATTGGTATAAAATGAAGCGCGCCCAAAACCTGGGGCGCTTTTTGCTAATTTTTTCCAGGTGCTTCGAATAAGGGAAACTAAATGCACGAAGGTGTAATGAAGGCGTGGTTAGAGTCTTCTCATTTAGGCGGTGGCAACATGGCCTATGTCGATGAACTCTATGAATCCTACCTAGCTGAACCGACCAGCGTCAGTGATGAATGGCGTGAATTTTTTGCCAGTCTGCCAAAAATTGACGGCGTAGAACTCGAATCCCGTCACAGCGACATTCGCCAGCAGTTCGCTGAACTCGCCAAAAACAAACACCGTGAAGTTATTACGGTGAACGCAGGTGGTTCGGATCAGCGTCAGGTGAAAGTTCTGCAATTGATCAATGCCTTCCGTTTCCGTGGTCATCAGCATGCTAATCTCGACCCGTTGAACCTGTGGAAGCAGCCTCGTGTACGTGATCTGGAATTGTCCTATCATGACCTGACTCAGGCAGATTTTGATACCGAATTTAATGTCGGCTCTTTTGCTGGTGGCGAAACCAGTATGAAGTTAGGCGACTTATACAAAGCACTGGAGTCCACTTACTGTGGTTCTATAGGTGCTGAGTATATGCACATAGTGTCGACGGATGAAAAACGTTGGATCCAACAACGTTTAGAAGGCCAACAGGCTTCACGTGCGCTCGGCAAAGAAGAAAAAACCAAACTGTTACAAGGCTTAGTGGCTGCAGACGGCCTGGAAAAATATCTGGCTTCTAAATTCCCGGGCGCCAAGCGTTTCGGTCTAGAAGGCGGTGACGCCATGATCCCTATGCTCAAAGCCATGATCCACCGTGCCGGCGAACAGGGCGCGAAAGACTGTATCATTGGTATGGCGCACCGTGGTCGTTTAAATACCTTAATCAACGTCTTGGGTAAAAACCCAAGCAAGTTGTTTGACGAGTTTGCCGGTAAATACGAAGTGGTGGGTGCCGGTGACGTGAAATATCACATGGGTTTCTCGTCTGATTTTGAAACCAAAGGTGGCAATGTTCACCTGGCGTTGGCGTTTAACCCATCGCACTTAGAAATTGTGAACCCTGTGGTAATGGGGTCAGTGCGTGCCCGTTTAGATCGTCGTGGCAGCACAGATGGTACTTTAGCTCTGCCTATCACTATTCACGGTGACTCTGCATTCGCAGGTCAGGGTGTAGTGGCTGAAACCTTTAACATCTCTCAGACCCGTGCCTTTAAAGTGGGTGGCTCTATCCGTCTGGTCATTAACAACCAGGTGGGTTTCACTACCTCTAACCCGGAAGACACCCGGTCTACGCCATACTGTACTGACATCGCCAAGATGGTTCAGGCGCCAATTTTCCACGTCAACGGTGATGATCCAGAAGCGGTGATTTTTGTGGCTCAGCTGGCAGTAGACTACCGCAACACTTTCAAACGTGATGTGGTGATTGATCTGGTTTGTTACCGTCGTAACGGTCACAACGAAGCAGACGAGCCAAATGCAACTCAGCCGCTGATGTACCAGAAAATCAAAAAGCACCCAACACCCCGTGAGTTATATGCTCAGAAGCTGATTGCTGAAGGTGTGGTCACAGCAGAACAAGTGCAACAGATGGTCGACAGCTACCGTGACGCTTTAGATAAAGGCGATTGCGTGGTGGAAGAATGGCGTCCTATGACTGAAATTGCAGTGGACTGGACTCCTTATTTAGGTCACGACTGGACTGCGGCTTACGATGCCAGCATGCCTGTTGCTGAGCTGGTGGCTCTGGGTGAAAAGGCCATCATAGTGCCGGAAACTCATGCGCTGCAGCGTCAGGTCGGTAAAGTCTATGAAGACCGCGCTCTGATGCTCAAAGGCGAGAAAAAGATCGACTGGGGTTTTGCTGAAATTCTGGCTTATGCTTCTATCGTTGGTGCCGGAAACCGCATCCGTATTGTTGGTCAGGATTCAGGCCGTGGTACTTTCTTCCACCGCCATGCTGTACTGCACAACCAAAACGATGCAACAACTTATACACCACTGGAACATATCAGTGACTCACAAGGTCCATTCCAGGTCTATGACTCGGCCTTGTCTGAAGAAGCTGTATTGGCGTTTGAATACGGTTATGCCACAGCTGAGCCTCGCGCTTTAGTGATTTGGGAAGGCCAGTTTGGTGACTTCGCCAACGGCGCTCAGGTGGTGATTGACCAGTTCTTAAGCTCTGGCGAACAGAAGTGGGGCCGTTTATGTGGTCTGACACTGTTATTGCCTCATGGTTATGAAGGTCAGGGCCCTGAGCACTCTTCAGCCCGTTTAGAGCGTTTCCTGCAACTTTGTGCTGATCACAATATGCAGGTTGTGGTGCCTACAACTCCGGCTCAGGTTTATGCGATGATCCGCCGTCAGATGGTGCGTCCAATGCGTCGTCCTCTGATTGTAATGTCACCTAAGTCGTTGTTACGTCACCCGTTAGCCACTTCTTCCTTAGAAGAAATCGCTTCCGGTGTATTCCATAACGCCATTGGTGAGATTGACCCAATCAAGCCTGCTGATGTGAAACGTGTGGTGATGTGTAGCGGTAAAGTCTACTACGATCTGTTGGAAGAACGCCGTAAACGTAATATCACTGACATAGCTATAGTCCGTATTGAGCAGCTGTATCCGTTCCCGGCGGAGGAAATGGCGGCCATCATGAAAGACTACCAGCATGTCAAAGATTTTGTCTGGTGTCAGGAAGAACCTCAAAACCAGGGCGCCTGGTACTGCAGCCAACACCATTTCTGGTCTTCCATACCAGCAACTGGAAAGCTGACGTACGCTGGCCGTGAAGCGTCGTCTTCCCCTGCAGTAGGTTACTTGTCTGTGCACAACAAACAGCAACAGGCTTTAGTCAACGCAGCTTTAACTATTGCTTAATAATTTGGCGCAGCATGAGCTGCGCCGCTTTGTATTCAGTCAGTGCTGCCGCAAGGCGCTCTGACTTTAGTTTAAGTAACGATTCAGAACCCAATTTTTAAAAAAAAGGTGACAAAGTGGAAATTAAAGTCCCGGTACTACCAGAATCAGTTGCAGACGCAACAATCGCCACCTGGCATGTAAAAACAGGTGAAGCCGTTAGCCGTGATCAAGTCCTGGTTGACATTGAAACCGATAAAGTTGTACTTGAAGTTGTGGCTCAGGCCGATGGCGTGATGGGCGAAATCGTTCACGCTGAAGGTGCAACTGTAAACGCAGAACAAGTTATTGGTCATATGACTGCAGGTGGCGCTCCAGCCGCTGCACCAGCGGCTAAAGCTGAAGCTGCTCCGGCCGCTGCGGCTCCTGCTGCAGAATCAGATGAGGTGTTAACGCCATCTGTTCGCCGCCTGATCGCTGAAAAAGGCTTAGACGCTGCCAAGATCCAGGGCTCTGGTAAAAATGGCCGTGTGACTAAAGAAGACGTAGAGAAGTTCTTAGCCGGTGCTCCTGCTGCTCCGGCTAAAGCGGCTGCTGCTGTTGCTGCTCCTGCGCCGGTACAAGGTGATCGTTCACAGAAACGTGTGCCTATGACACGTTTACGTAAAACTATTGCCAACCGTCTGCTGGAAGCGAAAAACTCCACTGCTATGTTAACTACCTTCAACGAAGTGAACATGAAGCCAATCATGGATCTGCGTAAGCAGTACCAGGACGTGTTCGAGAAGAAACACGGCATCCGTTTAGGTTTTATGTCTTTCTACGTCAAAGCTGTGACAGAAGCGCTGAAACGTTTCCCTGAAGTCAACGCAGCAATCGATGGCGATGATATCGTGTACCACAACTTCTTTGACGTCAGCATCGCTGTGTCTACGCCTCGTGGTCTGGTGACTCCAGTTCTGCGTGACTGTGACAAAATGAACCTGGCTGAAATCGAAAAAGCCATCAAAGATTTAGCCATCAAAGGCCGTGACGGTAAACTGTCTATGGACGACCTGACTGGCGGTAACTTCACTATCACTAACGGTGGTGTGTTCGGTTCTCTGATGTCTACTCCAATCATCAACCCGCCACAATCCGCTATCCTGGGCATGCACAAAATCCAGGACCGCGTTATGGTGGTAGACGGTAAGATGGAAATTCTGCCAATGATGTACTTAGCGTTGTCCTACGACCACCGTATCATCGATGGTAAAGAGTCAGTCGGCTTCCTGGTCACTATCAAAGAATTGCTGGAAGATCCAACCCGTATTCTGCTGGATATCTAATATCTGGAAAAAGTAACTAAAAATGCTGTTGTTTTCGGGCAACAGCATTTTTTATCAGACTGATTGGCACTATAATACGCGCCGATCTAAAGGTCAGGTCGCACCACCGGTGTGGCCTTCAATGTCAAAATGAACGGAAAATAGCCATGAATTTGCACGAGTATCAGGGTAAGCAACTGTTTGCCCAATATGGTTTGCCTGTATCGAAAGGCATCGCCGCAGCAACTGTTGAAGAAGCGGTAGAAGCTGCAGATAAAATCGGCGGCGACATGTTTGTTGTCAAGGCTCAGGTTCACGCTGGTGGTCGCGGTAAAGCGGGCGGTGTGAAGCTGGTGAAAAGCAAAGAAGATATCCGCGCTTTCGCTGAAAAATGGCTTGGAAAGAACCTGGTTACTTATCAGACAGACGAAAAAGGTCAGCCTGTAAGTCGTATCCTGGTTGAAACCTGTACTGACATCGCTAAAGAGTTGTATTTAGGTGCTGTGGTAGACCGTTCTTCACGTCGTATCGTGTTTATGGCTTCTACTGAAGGTGGTGTGGAAATCGAAACTGTTGCCCACGAAACTCCGGAAAAAATTCTGAAAGCTGCTATCGATCCACTGGTGGGCGCTCAGCCATTCCAGGGCCGTGAATTAGCCTTCAAATTAGGCCTGGAAGGCAAGCAAATTAACCAGTTCGTGAAAATATTCATGGGTCTGGCTCAACTGTTCCAGGAAAAAGATTTAGCTCTGTTGGAAGTAAACCCTCTGGTTATTACTCCAGCTGGCGATCTGCACTGCTTAGACGCCAAACTGGTGATCGACGGCAACGCGCTGTACCGTCACCC
>CAMLSF010000082.1 GCA_946482615.1 uncultured Chromatiaceae bacterium
TTGTCATACTGACACTGTAGAATAAAGTGGAAAAACAGATAAGTAATTCAGTTTTCCAATCACAAAAACAGATTAAGTTTATAGATTTAATTCGTTATCTCAAATCGTGTGGAACAGTTATTCTTAGTTCCATCGAAGTGGGTTCACTTTTAGTAATCAACCAACATGGAGTAAGACAATGTCTTCAATTATCAACAGCACTATCAAGCCATTTAAAGCGACAGCTTTCCATCAGGGTAAATTTGTTCCGGTGACTGAACAGGATCTGTTAGGTAAATGGTCAGTGGTAGTATTTTACCCGGCTGACTTCACTTTCGTTTGCCCAACTGAGTTAGGCGATCTGGCTGATTTCTATGCGAAGTTCCAGGAAATCGGTGTTGAAGTGTACTCAGTATCTACTGACACTCACTTCACTCACAAAGCCTGGCATGACGCTTCTGAAACTATCAAAAAAATCAACTACCCAATGATCGGTGACCCAACAGGCACTATCACCCGTAACTTCGGTGTGATGATCGAGGAAGAAGGTTTAGCTTTACGTGGTACTTTCGTGATCAACCCACAAGGCGAAATCAAAGTTGCTGAAATTCACGACTTAGGTATAGGCCGCAGCGCTGCAGAACTGTTCCGTAAAGTTCAGGCTGCACAATACGTAGCCAACCACGACGGCGAAGTATGTCCAGCTAAATGGACTCCGGGTGAAGCGACTTTAGCTCCATCTTTAGACCTGGTTGGTAAAATCTAACTAAGTGGTTATGGCCGGAGCTGACGTGCTCAGCTCCGGTGATTCTCCGGCCATACTGGCTGGTTATAAATCCAGATTTAATAGTTTTGCAAAGAGCAACACAGCTCTTTTGGCGAAGCTTTGCCTGAAAAAGGCGAAACAAAACGACTGAAGCGACCAAAGTAAGGGATCAGATATGTTAGATACGACTTTAAAAACGCAATTACAGACTTATTTGCAGTACCTGAAAAGCCCTGTGGAGCTGGTTGTTGCGTTAGATAACAGCGAAAAAGCGGCGGAGATTAAAGCCTTAGCAGCAGATATTGCCAGCTTAAGCCCGCTGGTTCAGGTGAAAGAAGAAACGGATAGCACAGTGCGTACGCCTTCGATGGCTGTGCGTGGTACTGCTAAAAACAGCTTAATACGTTTTGCCGGTGTGCCGTTGGGTCACGAATTTACTTCTTTAGTCCTGGCCTTATTGCATTCAGGTGGCCACACCATTAAAGAAGAGCAAAGTGTATTGGATCAGATTGCCAGTCTGAACGATGAACTGAATTTCGAAGTTTTTGTGTCCTTAAGCTGTCAGACTTGTCCTGAAGTAGTACAAGCCCTGAACGTATTGGCAGCGGTGAACCCAAAAATTAAAACCACCATGATCGATGGTGCAGTGTTCCAGGACGAAGTCGCCAGCCGCAATATTATGGCTGTACCTACCGTATTCCTGAATGGTCAGCAATTTTCGCAGGGCGCAATTAGCCTGACCAATATTCTGAATAAAGTAGACAGCAACGCCGCCAAACGTCAGGCTGAAGCACTGAAAACCAAAGACACCTTTGACATGCTGATTGTCGGTGGTGGCCCTGCAGGTTCTGCAGCTGCTATTTATGCCGCCCGTAAAGGTCTGAACACTGGTATTGTCGCTGAGCGTTTTGGTGGCCAGGTGGCTGATACTGTAGGTATTGAGAACTTTATTTCTGTTAAAGAAACTGAAGGTCCAAAACTGGTTGCAAACTTAGAGTCTCATGTTCGTCACTATGAAGTCGACATTATGAACAGTCAAAAAGCGGTCAAGCTTGGCAAAAACGACTTGTTCGAAGTGGAACTTGAAAACGGTGCTGTACTGAAAAGTAAGAGCATAGTGTTATCCACTGGTGCGCGCTGGAGAGAGATGAACGTACCAGGTGAAAAAGAATACCGTGGCAAGGGCGTTGCTTACTGTCCACACTGCGATGGTCCTTTATTTAAAGGTAAAAAAGTTGCAGTCATAGGTGGTGGTAACTCTGGTATCGAAGCCGCTATCGACTTAGCTGGTATAGTGCAGCATGTCACAGTGCTGGAATTTGACAGCAAATTACGTGCAGATGCCGTGCTGATTAAAAAAGCAGAGTCTATGGGCAACATTACTATTATCACGCAAGCACAAACCACTGAAGTGCTGGGTGATGGTCAACGAGTGGTGGGTTTGCAGTACACTGACCGTACTAACGGCGAAAGTAAAACTGTGGAACTGGCCGGTATCTTTGTACAGATTGGTTTAGTGCCTAATACGGAATGGTTACGTGGTGCTGTCGAATTAACCCCACGCGGTGAAATTATTGTCGACAGCCATGGCCAGACATCACTCAAAGGTGTGTTCGCCGCTGGTGATGCGACCAATACACCCTTCAAGCAAATCATTATTGCTATGGGTAGTGGGGCAACGGCAGCTTTAGGTGCTTTTGATTACCTGATCCGTAACTAAGATGTTAATTTGCTTAAAAAGGCCGCTTTGAGAAAAGCGGCTTTTTTTATGCTTGTAAAACAAATGTGATTTAGGTTAAATAAGGTGTTTTTAAAATAGCAACAACAGGAAGTTGGCATGTTACATCAGGGAAAACTCAAAGATTGGAACCCTTCCCAGGGCCGCGGTTTTATTCAACGCGATAAAGCCGGGCCTGATCTCAGTATCTGTAGCAGTGGGTTTCGAAAGAAACCAGAGCAGCTGCAAGACGGCGACAGCATTTTTTTTCAGATAGAAGTGGATTCAGAAGGCAAACTTAAAGCTGTTGGTGCTTATAAAGCCGGGCAGCATTTTGTGCCTGCTCCGGAGTTGAAAAAACCAGCGCTTTCGTCTTTGCCATTTCAACGCTTGCTGTCAGGCCTGGTGAGCTTGTCTATTTTGGCCTGGCTTGGTTATCAAGCTGTGTATTTATTCAGTGCAGAGGCTTTTTCGCCAACCAGTGCTGACTTCGATCACAGTGCAGAGGAAAGAGCTAAAGTTTTGGCGGAAAGCCCTGTATGGCCACCTATACAAAGCCAGAGCAGTGCTCAATTTCAATGTGAAGGCAAGCAATATTGCTCAGAAATGCTTTCTTGTGACGAGGCAAAGTTTTATTTAAAAAACTGCCCTAATGTGATGATTGACGGCAATCATGACGGAGTTCCGTGCGAACAACAGCACTGTAGTGGCCGCAACCGTTTTTAAGACTTAGCTTGCGGTCTGGCGTTTTTCAAATAAGGTTCTGCTGTAACCAACCGCAAAATAAATCATCAGGCTATGAAACACTATCACTGCGGCATAAGTGATAGCGGCGTCAGTGAAATGCTGGACAGCAATAATACCGGAAGGGCTACTGAAGGTCAGCACAGCCTGGATTAACGCATTGCTAAGAATAAGGGCATAAATTACTTTTTGACTTTGCTCTGTACTCAAAGCCATCTTTTGTTTTTTACTGTACTGATACACCAGAAATACAGTCAAAGCTGGTAGGAGTAAAAGATCCTGCACAAAACCCAATTTAATGGCTGAAAAGTAATTGGCCAAGGCTAACGCCAGTAACACCAGAATTTGAATAGCAAAAAAGCGGCTGAGGATAAAAACCAACATAAAACCCACCTGCACTGAACAAAGAGTTCCAGCTTAAGTCATTCTCAGGCAAATGGCGCTTCGACTTAAGTCTTAGGTACTACAGTTGTTTGTTCTGTCGGACCTGTTGCAATGACCACCTGATTACGGCCGTTGTGTTTAGCCTGATATAAAGCCACATCGGCGTTTTGCAACCAGCTTTCCCAGTTATTAGCATGCTGTACAGTCGCTATACCTATAGATGTGGTCAGGGCCGAGCCATCTGGCAGTGCCAATTGATGCCAGACAGCATGGCGGATTTTTTCTGCTAAACGATGTAAATCAGCCAACTGAATTTCTTTGATCAATAAGACAAATTCTTCACCGCCATAACGAAATACGGAGTCCTGCTGACGGATCATTTGCTTTAACAAAGGCACCAGTTGACTCAGGATCTGATCGCCAGCGTGATGACCAAAATTGTCATTGATACGTTTGAAATGATCTAAATCAAGCAACATTAAACCGCTGACCACAGCTTTTTGTTGAAACTGTTGAATCGCATAAGTGAGTTCATCGGTCAGAGAATGCCGGTTTGTAGCTCCTGTCAGTGGATCTGTAGTGGCCAATCGCCTTAATTCCTGGCGCTGCAGATGAGTGCGATAGGCAAAAATATAAGCAAAAATACTGGTGATTAACGTCGTAGTGATAAAAGCCAGCAACTGAAAGTTCGTACTGAAAATAGCGGCATGCTCAGAAAAATGCAGCGACACAATAGCGCCGACCATCAGCAACAGCAGTAATAAGGCTTTGATGGGGGCCACTAAAAAAAAGATAAACACCATCAGAGGATAAATCCAGAACAGTACGTCCTGCCCCAGTTTCATACACACCAACACTGCGCCAAAACAAAAAACGGAGGCCATTAAAAAGCCAGGTTTTTCGGTCTCTCCGGTACGCCACGCCATCCAGACTGAGGCTGTGCTGACCGCAATCATCAGTAAATCGACCACGCCAACCAGATAGTTTTCTGTTGCAATACGGTACAAAGCATAAGGTAACAGAGTGCAGCTGGCGATCAGTCCCACCAGAGTAATCATTAAAAGATGAAAATCATGCTTCAGGCGTTGTAACAAAAGCTACCTCTGGTTTGCCATGGTATTGGATGGCCAGGAATAAAATGTGCGTCTTCGTTAGCTCCTTACTCTGACAAAGAAAGCAGACGAAAACAACCTTATTGTTTTATCTGCTTTTTTCAGTCTTCATAAGAGCAAAGCTGTTAGTTTTTAAAACGTAACGCCAATTGCTGCAAAGCTGTCAATTGCTGCACTATTAAGCTTTGAATACGCTCATCCGTCAGTTTGTTGTCTGCGTCGAAAGTATTGGCAAAAGCATTGCAAAATACTTCAGGCTTATTCACCAGATGCAGGTCTAAAAATACGCAAACCTGACGTAAATGATATTGAGCTCTTGAGGTACCCATACCGCCGCCGGACCCCATAATAGCTGCTACTTTGCCAGCCAATAAGCCATTGTTGGGTTCACGCGACGCCCAATCCAGCGCATTTTTTAGCGCAGGGGCTATAGAGTAATTGTATTCAGGGCAGGCCAGTAACAAGGCATCAGCCTGAGCAAACTGAGCCAGCAGGTGTTCTACCGCATCGGGTTTAGTGACCAGGTCTGAATTATAAAAAGGCACATTAGTTAAATCTGCCAGTTCAATCTGCATGCCTTCTGGTGCATGAGCTATCGCATACTCTATTAAGGCTTTGTTGGTCGACTTGGCTCTTAAGCTGCCACACAGGGCCAGTACTTTTAGTCCGGACATAGGATCCTCCTTGGTGTTAAGTTGTACTCTACACTAAGGCTGAATCAGTTGTATGACAACCTGATTTAAAACAAATCCGGATTTAAAAAGGGGATCATCGCCAGAATTAACGCCTGATGATAAACAGAACTGCGGCTTAATCTGTTTTGAGTCAGCAGGGCTATGGCTCCGCCTTTTTGTTTGATGTTGTCCTGATTAAACATCAGATCCATCACATCCCCCAGTTCTTTACCTTGTTGCAGGTGCGACAAAGCTGTGGGTGGCAACATTAAACTGGCAGAACGGGCTTTGCCAATCTTGCCCTGATGTTCAATCACCATCCAGGCGAAGGTCAAATCACCGTCTAAGCCTGCTTCGATAGCAACCCGATAATCAGCATGAATATTGGCCAGTTCAGCCACACGGTTCATCGCACCCAATAAGGTTTCATCACTGCTCATCGGCTGATCCGCCACACCACTGGGTACAGCTAACCCTTGCACATCCAGTGCCTGATCAGGAAAAACCTCTGCAAAGGCTGACGCCACTGCGTTGATTTTGGCTGGATTGGCGGAAGCTACTTTAATCACTAACATGACAGGACCCGCTGAGTAATAGAGTAAAAATTCAGATAAGACAAAGGCGGCCATGGCCGCCTTTGTGATGAGTTTGCAGTATCAACCTGCTAAACCTACATAAACGTGCTGCACGTCATCGTCGGCGTCAATGGCTTCAAGAAAAGCTTCCACTTCTGCGCGGGCGGCGTCATCCAGAGTCACAGGGTTATTTGGACGATACACCAGTTTGGCTGAGGTGACGTTAAAACCAAAAGCAGGTAAAGCTTTGCTGACGGCGTCCAGATCAGTAGGTTCTGTCAGGAATACGCAGTCGCCTTCTTCACCTTCTTCAAAGTCCTGAGCACCAGCTTCAATAGCGGCCACTTCCAGATCGGCATCCGGGCTTACTGCGTGCGCAACAATTTCACCTAAGTATTTAAAGTCCCAGGATACTGAGCCTGAACTGCCTAACTGACCTTTGCGGAACAAGACCCGGATACTCTGAGCTGAACGGTTTTTATTGTCAGTTAAACACTCAACAATGACTGGCACCTGATGCGGGGCAAAACCTTCATAGACCACAGTTTCATAGTTGGCCGGGCCGTCCAGCAAACCAGCACCTTTTTTGATGGCGCGCTCTAAAGTTTCGCGTGGCATAGAGGCTTTTTTCGCCGCTTCTACTGCAACACGTAATTTAGAGTTCATATCAGGGTCGGCGCCGTTACGGGCTGCAACCATGATTTCTTTGGCTAATTTAGTAAAAATACGGCCTTTGGCAGCCGATGCGTCGGCTTTATGTTTGGCTTTCCATTGAGCACCCATTGCTTCTCTCTCGTATCTGTATCAGTAAAAATTAATGCTGGTGACCACAGTCATGGTCACAATGTTCGCCGTGTTCATCATCAAAATCGTCATCGCCGTCCTGATGTTGCATCACACCCCAGCCATCGTTGTGGCCACCAAATTTTTTCGCAAACTTATCCAGTTCAGCTTCACGTGCTGTGATGGCTGCATGTTCAGGTACCATGGTCTGACTGACGATCAGTTCCCATTGTTCCAAATCGTTAAAGTGCAGTTCCACTTCGCCTTGCAGTTCAGTGGCAACTAAGGCTGCCATGGCTTTTTCAGCCTGATCTTTGTTTTTAAATACCAGATAAAAATCTATGGCCAGAGGCTCACTTAAATCTATTCCGGCGTCCATCAAGGCACGCAGCATATCGCCATTGCCGTCATCAGGAAATTGCATGGTCCGCTCTCCACATCAGGTTAATAGGCCGACCCGGTAGGCCCAGTGCGGCAAGTGGCCGGATTATAGCAATATTTTCTGGCGTCTGGGTATGGCAATCTGGTGTTGAACTTGACCCATGTCACGGATAGTTGCAGACTCTTGCATCACCTTTTTAGTGAGTTTGTAATGATGAAAAAACTAGTCTGGCTTCTGTTGTTGAGTATCAGTTCACCGCTTTGGGCTTGCCTGCATGCCAGTCATGGCACACATGGTATGGTGTTATTGCGGGTGGAAAACCAGCTGATAGCCTCTCACTTGCCTTTGCCCTCTGGTAAACATGCCCATCAGATTGTACTTCAGGTCAGTGCTGAACTGCCGGCTCAGATCGAGCAGGCTCTGCGCGAAAAAGGCTTGGTGACACTGGAGCCAGAAGCCTTTGCGCTTAAGGATTTACAACAAGGCAAGCTCAAAAGCTTTCATGCGAAAGTCTATCTTGGACATTTTGAGCGCGGTGGTCAGGCGCTGGGAGCTGTGACAGTGCTGGTGCAACAAAAGCTGTTGGACAAAGCTGTGGGCGAAGTGGCAGATCAGGACGGCGTTTACCTTATACCGCTCACGCAGGGGGAGCTGCTGGTGAAAGCTATTGCAGGCGAGGGCTCAGTGGATGAAATTTTGTATCAGGCCAAAGGTAAAAAAGCAGAACAACTTTATTTTGAAAGTGCAGATTTTGCACCTCAAGAGAAGTAACACCTGATGTTGCTGTATTTAGTGCGTCATGCCACTGCACAGGACAGAGCTTTAGGTGTGCCGGACCCAAGTCGCCATTTAATAGACAAAGGCATTAAACAAAGCCAAAAACTGGCTGAATTTTGTAAAAAACAGCAGTTAAAACCACAGCTGCTGCTGACCAGCCCTTTAGTCAGGGCCGAACAAACTGCGGTGTTGTTGCATCAGCATGCCAACTGGCCAGAACCTCAAAAGCAGGCCTGGTTGATTATTGATACTCTGCCGGAGGTTCAGCTCAAGGCGTTAACAGAGTTGGTACAACAAGGGGTTGAGTCAGTTTGCTGTGTAGGTCATGAGCCTGATATTTCTGCTTTGCTGGCGTTGTTACTCAATACAGACGCCAGGCATTTTTTTATTAAAAAGGCCTCCATCACAGCCCTTGAGATCCAACCTTATCAGGCTGTATTACTTTGGTCTTTGCCAGTGGCTTTGCTGTAACGCTCAAAGGCCAGAAGCGGGTTTTGTTCTATCCCGGCCTGTTGAATAAACTGCTGGAGCTGCGGAAAAAAGTTCAAAAATACCTCTTCTGTTTGTACCTGAAGCCCAGGCAGTTCATCAGCGATTAATGCATAACGGGCGGTAAAGCGGCCACGGGCAGCCATACGGCGCAGCGAATACTGAATACCTTCAAGTTGCGCATAGTTGCCAAACCAGTCTTGTTCAGTCACAGCGCTAAAAGTGCTGGCCATAGCGTCAGGCATCTGCGGCAAATCATTTTGCAAGCTGCGGTATAGTTGAGCTTTGTACTCTGTAAACTCTGAATCATAAAAATGCTTCCAGTATTTAATCAGGCAAAAATCAAACAGCATATCCAGTGTTATAGGAGCAAAACGTCGCATCTGAGGGCTGAACCACAAGCGGGCTGCTCTGACTTGCGGATGATGATCGGTAAACCAGTCCACAGCTCTGTGGTTATATAAACCAGCAGCAACAGGCGGGCTTAACATCTCCAGCCTGGTTCCATGGTAAAAATCGCCCAATAAATTGCCAATACGGGAATGGGTGTTGGGTTGTGCTAACAGCAGATGGGCCAGATAATTCATTACAGCTAAAGATCTTTGCAAAAACTCTGTTTAGTCTAAGGCAAAAAAGATGTATTTGCTGAACTAATCCGCTATAAGTAAGTGTCTTAAAATGAACAGAAATACAAAGGGATAGATTTGATGAAACAAGGGGTTTTGTTGATCGCTGCACTGGCGCTTACTGGATGTAGCAGCATCAGCCCAGAGGAATGTCAGGTTGGTGACTGGTTTGCTATTGGCAAAACTGATGGTCAGCAAGGGATAGCCAGCAGTAAATTTCGCAGTTACCAAAAAGAATGCGCTGAACATGGCTTAAGTTCTGATTTTAGCGCCTATCAACAAGGGCATGCCGAAGGCGTGTTGTTGTATTGTACTTATGATGCAGGCCGGGAACTGGGCCAAAGTGGTGGTGCCTACAACAAAGTCTGTGCCGGTGCTTTAGAGCCTCAATTCCGTTTAGGTTATGACCGTGGCCGCAAATGGTATCAGGCTGAATCTGCTTTGTTGAATTTACAAAAAACCTTGCAGCAAAACGCGGACACTATTGATCAGCTTGAACAACGTATTGATGAGAACAGCAGAGAATTGAGTGTGCTGAAAGACAAACAGCAGAAACAACAACTGCTGGATGAAAATCGCAATTTACAGCAAGAGCTGCGGCAGTTAAATCAAATGCAGGGTCAGTTGCAACGCGATTTAAAACAAGCTGAACTGCAGTTTAGTTTGATCCAGCAAGGTGGCTAAACTATGAAGTTTATGGTCAGCCTGCTGTGTATCTTTTCGTTATTAGCGCAGGCTGCGCCTCTGGATTTACTCTGGACCAGCGAAAAACTGCTGATCGCAGGGCAACAAAGCCGTCTTCCCCATCTCCCCCAATGGCCTGAAAAACAGGCCGATCTTATTGCTTATGGTATGACCGGTGTGATTCCTGCGGGTGTGAGTTGCCAGTTAGAACTCAGACTGCAGGAGGAATTACTGCTGAGTTTACCTTGTAGTAAACGCTATGTACTGGAACGGCCTGTGCGCATCACACCTGGTATGAGACTGGAATTGTTTTTACATAACACTAACCTGTTCAGCCCTGGTGAAGAAGTGGTGTTGCGTAACAGGTTGTCATTGGAAGTGGTCGATTAAATTAGCCGGTTTTGGGGTGTTGACTCAACCAGGATTGTGCTACACCAGAGGCTAAAATCAGCAGAGCGCCCAGCCATTGCAGTGCGGACATAGGTTCGGCAAAAAGCAGCCAGGCGGCAATAATGACGACTACAGGTTCGAGATAAGCCAGGGTGCCAAAGACCCTGGTCGGTAAATGTTGAATGGCCTGCAGTGCAAACAGCAAAGCTAAAAAGCCCGGAAATAAACCTGCAACAAGAAGCCATGGCCACTGTTCCACTTCAGGCCAGGGTTGACCCGCCATCAAAGGCAAAACACAGCAAGCCCCCACCAACAGCTGATAAAAACTTTTGTGATACAAAGGCACAGTATCCGGTACTTTTTTGTTCAGCAAAATAAAAGCCGTATAAGTGAGTAAAGAGGCCAGTGCATACCAAAGTCCTTGTTGCTGTTCAATGCGACTGTCGATTTGAAACTCCTGTAACATAGCAAAACCAAAAAATGCCAATACAATCAACAATAAAGTACGGCTGGTTAGACGCTCGGCAAACAAGAAGTGGGCGAGGATGGCCGATAATGCCGGCGCCAGATACACCAGCAAAATAGCCAGCGTCAGAGAAATAGTCTGAATAGCGGATAAAAAACATAAAATGAAACTGGCCAGCAGCGCCCCATTGATCACTACCACCACAGCTGGTGTGCCAGACAAGACAGGCAGCTGTCCTGTCAGTGTTAAATACAAGGCCAGAATCACAGCTCCTAAACCCAGACGGTAAAAGGTCAGGCTGGCCGGATCCACTTCGCTGTAACGGGCTATCAGACCAATAGTGCCCATCATCATTGCAGCCAAAGCAGCCATATAAAAATAGCGGTAAGACGAGAGGTTCATGTAACAGACCACAACAGGAGATAAGGACAAGGCCGCCACTTTAACTGCCTGTTTTACACAATTCAACATGTTGATTTTCTTTGCTAACAACTCAAGCTTTTGCCTGCGTTTTGAGTGAAGCAGGTATCTAACTGCCTAATTCCCTAACAGAGTTTATGCTGAGTCAGAGCTGCTATAGTGCCAGTTACTGACTTGGATACCTGTTCTATCAGATCCTGAGATTGGTGCATTTGCTCCACAAGAGTGGCGCCATGCGATGCAAAAGTACTGACATTCCCCATTTTTTGCATAGCCTGGCTTGTTAGTTCCATATTTCTTACCACAACAGCTTCTATTTCCCGGGTTGAAGCACTGGTTCGTGATGCAAGATTACGCACTTCATCAGCAACCACAGCAAAACCCCTGCCATGCTCACCGGCTCTGGCAGCTTCAATAGCGGCATTGAGTGCCAAAAGGTTCGTTTGATCTGCGATCGATCTGATGGTCGTGACTATGGCCGATATTTGTCTGGAGTCTTCATTCAAAGTCGAAATCTGGTGGGTTGCTTCTGCAATCTCTTTTGAAATGAGTGTTGAATTCTCTACCAGAGCCTGCATTTGCACTTTGCTGGACACTACAACTTCTACTGTCTCTAACGAGGCATTCATTGCTACATCAGCAGCATGTTTGATGGCTTGTTCGTGTTTCATATCGGCAGAGATATCAGAGGCAAATTTTATCACTTTAATAATTTTGCCATTGTCACCGTAAATTGGATTGTAGGTCGCTTCCAGCCAAATCGATTGATTAGAGGAATTAAGCCGCTCAAAACGTCCTGATTTAAATTGGCCTTTGGCTAGCTCAGACCAGAAATGCGGGTACTGCTGATAAAAGTCGGCAGTACAGAATATTTTGTGATGCTTGCCTTTGATTTGCGGCAGGCTATAACCCACAGAGTGCAAAAAATTTTCGTTGGCATTAATAATAGTACCGTCTGGTTCAAACTCGATTACGGCCTGAGACTTATGCAAAGCCAGAATTATGGCGTGCTGATCTTTCAGTTGCGCAGTTTTTTCTGTCACGTCACTGGCAAATTTTACAATACGCACCACTTTATCCCCTTCCATCACAGGAAAGTAGGTAGCTTCCAGCGCTATCGCGGAGCCATCTTTTTTGTAGCGTGTAAAGGTCTTTGAATGCGGAATACCCTGAGCCAGACTTTGCCAGAACTTTGTATAGTCGGTGCTGCGCACATAATGCATATCGCAGAACATTTTATGATGTTGGCCGATGATTTCATCCTGGCTGTAGTCTACGACGGCAAGAAACAAATCGTTGGCTTCGAGGATAAAACCTTGAGGATCAAAAACTATTAACGGAATTTGTTTTTGAACTGCTTTGTAAAAGAGCTCAGCAGGTGATGTCTTGGCAGACAATGGCTTAGGTTTCATGAATTGAAAAATGCTGTTCAACATGGAACAAGCCCTCGCTGTGAAGTAACTACTTAGGTGTAAACAGCAACGAGGTTTAAAACCAGATTCGCTGTACAGTTTCGCTTTGTCGTGCCAGGATTTGTTGATAATTTATAGGACATAAGGGACAAAGTCAACAAAATGATAAAATTGATTATATTTGCATTCTGGGTCATGGTTTAGATCTGGTTGTTTTAAGGACTGCCAGATCCACATTGGAGTGGGTGTTAAATTGAGATTAGAACACCTCACTGAGCAGGCTTATGTAAAGATGTAAAAACAGCAGCGTGAGATATTTGCAGCTTCGTTTTACTGGTCGTGCGTAACTTTCTGGCTTGAGCCTGAATCTCGCTCAAAAAATTTGCGGCATAAAGAAAATTAGAGCTTTTTCCTGTACTAAATCAATCACCTGCCTATAGTTATCAAAGTACCAATTCAAGTGACATCTGGAGCAAGGAAGTGTGTGATTATGTTTGGTTTAAATTCCAATTCGGACAATATAGTAAACGCCATTAATGCAACTCAGGCGGTGATCCAATTTTCGCTGGATGGACATATAGAGCATGCCAACGACAATTTTCTGAAGCTGATGGGGTATCAGTTGCAGGAGGTTAAAGGTAAACACCACAGTATATTTGTCGAACCAGACACTGCCAGAGCTGCGGACTATCAGCAATTTTGGGCAGACTTGCGTAGCGGTAAATCTAAAACAGCCGAATTTAAACGTATTGCTAAAAGTGGCAAAGAAGTTTGGATCCAGGCGTCTTACACGCCCATTTTTAAAAATGGCAAAGTACATAAGGTGATTAAGTTTGCCTCCGATGTGACAGAGCAGGTGGCCAAACAGGCCAACTTTGAATCCCAGTTGCAGGCCATTCACAGAGCCCAGGCTGTGATTGAATTTGATCTGGATGGGAAAATTTTGTTTGCCAACCCCAATTTCCTGAATTTAATGGGCTATAGCCTGAAAGAGGTGACAGGCCAGCACCACCGTATTTTTGTTGACCCTAAAGAATCAGCCTCAAGCAGTTACGCCGATTTCTGGCGACGTTTAAAAGAAGGGCAGTATCAGACAGCAGAATACAAAAGATTCACCAAAACTGGCAAAGAAGTATGGATCCACGCCACTTACAACCCGATCAAAGGGCCTGATGGCAAAGTGTTGAAAATAGTGAAATTTGCCAGTGATATCAGCCATGAAGTAGAGCAGAAAAAAGAATTCCGGCTGCTTTCTATGGTGGCCAATGAGACGGACAATGCGGTGTTGATTTCCTCGGCGGACAGACGGATCCAATACGTCAATAAAGGTTTTAGTCAGATGACGGGCTATGGTCAGCATGAAGTGTTGGGGCATATAGCCAGAGAGTTTTTGGTCGGACCAAAAACAGATCCTGTGACTAAAGAGCGGATTGAAGCCGAATTAAGTGCGCCCCGGGCTTTTTATGATGAAATTGAAATTCATCGCAAAGATGGTTCGTCTTTGTGGATTTCAGTCACCAGCAACCCTGTCTACGATGAACAGGGCCAGCATAGTCATTACATTGCAATTCTGGCGGATATCAGCAAAGTAAAATCTTCAGCTTTGGAATATCAAATTCGATTTCAGGCGATCAGCCAGTCGAATCTGATGCTGGAATGGAATAATGCCGGGCAACTGGTGGAAATCAATGATTATCCACAGCGTCAGTTTAAGATGGATAATGAGCAATTCAGTCGTGCTGTGGCAGACTGGCGCAGTTTTCTGAATCAGGATCAGGCGGCCAAAGTACTGGCAGGACAGAGTGTGGTGGCGGACATCCATATTCAGGCGAACGGCAAACAACTGGGAATAGCGGCAACCTTTTGTGCAGTCCGGGATACCTATGGTGAGTTGCAGAAAATTATTATGTTTGGCTCTGATATTTCGGAGCGTTTATTAGTAGTGCAAACCAGTGATTCAGTGATGTCTGAACTGGTAAGTTCAGGCCAGAGTATCAACAATATGGTGTCTTCTATTAATTCTATCGCCGATCAAACCAACCTGCTGGCGCTTAATGCTGCTATTGAAGCCGCAAGGGCAGGTGAAGCGGGGCGGGGCTTTTCTGTGGTCGCCGATGAGGTACGGAGTCTGGCGTCTAAAGCCAGTGCTTCAGCCAGTGAAATTAATTCGGTGGTAGGGAAAAATCAGTCGTTGCTCAATAGCTTATCTGAAACCTTAAATAAGCTAAATAAAAGGGATTAAGCCTTTTCTGATGCAAGTATCAGTGGAGATAAACAGCAAGGGAGCAAAATGCTCCCTTGCTGTTTTTAAGGTAAATCAAACCACAAGGCTTTGACTGGACCTTGGGTGGCTAAGGCTTTAAGTTCAGTTTGTTTACTGATCTTTGCACCATCACCTGCTTGCATCAGAGTGCCGTTTAACTCCAATTCACCTGTAATTAAATGCAGGTAGAAGTTACGTTTGGCTGTTACAGGCAATTCAATCACATCATGTTCGCTTAACAACAGTTGTGATAAATACGCATCTTGTTTGATCTGCAGCGTACCGTCGCGACCATCAGGTGAGATCACCAGCGTTAAACCTGGTTCAGCTTTAAAATCTTTTTGCTGATAACCCGGTTGGCCACCAAATTGATTCGGTTGGATCCAGATCTGCAGAAACTTTAATTGGTCTTTATCACTGGCATTAAATTCGCTGTGGTAAATGCCTTTGCCTGCACTCATCAGCTGAAATTCACCTGCTGGTAAAGTTTTGACGTTACCGGCTGAATCTCTGTGAGCAATTTGCCCTTCCAGCACATAGCTGATGATTTCCATGTCCTGATGGCCATGTGTATCAAAGCCTGCAGCTGCATCGACTTCGTCATCGTTAATCACCCGCAGCGCTGAAAATCCCATATGCGCAGGGTCGTAATAACGGCCAAAAGAAAAGCTGTGTTTGCTTTTTAACCAGCCGAAAGCGGCAACGCCGCGATCCGCTGAGCGTCTTAATTCAATCATGATATCCCTCGTACTTGAAGCTGCAGCTTTGTTGTCTGCGCTCATTCGCCCCAATCACATAGTGAACTATGCTCATGGGGCCTCAATTGCTTGTCGCCTTGCTGCAACTCCAATTACTTTGGGCTAAATCCCTCGTACCTGAAGCTGGAGCCTGAGGCTAAGTTTGAGCAGACTCTCTCTGTTGCAGAGAGAGTCTGTTTCAGTGGATTCTTAGTTCAGTTTTTTCGCGATAATGGCGTCGATAGAGGCTTTACCTGCGCCGCTGAACAGCAGAGATACGCTGGCGGCTAACAGAACTAAACCAAATTCGTAACCGTTATTGCTCATAAACAGACCGTTAGCGAAGTGCACTTTAAAGATGGCCACTAACATGGCGATAATTAAAGTCACAGCTGCAGGGCGGGTCAAAACACCAAACACCAGCGCCAGACCACCAAAAAACTCAGCTGCACCAGCTAAAAACGCCATCAGTACACCCGGAGCCAGACCTATGCTTTCCATCCAGCCGCCTGTGCCTTCTAAGCCGTAGCCACCAAACCAGCCAAATAATTTCTGAGCACCGTGTGCAGCAAAAATAATACCGACTGGAACTCGTAAAGCTAAAGCGCCAAAACCTGCGTTTGTACTAAAAATTTGTTGTAAAGTTGCTTTGTTCATTTCTTTCACCTTGTGTCACGTAAGTTAGTTAATTAGGGTTGTCAGACTGCTTTAAACCGCTTGTCAGTTCCGATGTGTGTACTTTAGAACGGCTTGCATTTTTAAAAAAGCGGAATAAACTGAGCTTGGTGTTCAAAATATTTGAATATCAATCCTGGCGCTTATTCACATTAAGGTTTGTATGGCTAATCATCCTATTCTGACGTTGGACGCTTTACGCGCTATGGACGCTATCGACCGTAAAGGCAGCTTTGCTGCTGCGGCCGAACATTTATACAAAGTGCCTTCAGCCTTAAGCTATACCATAGCTAAACTGGAGTCTGATCTCGATGTGCAACTCTTTGATCGTTCTAAACAAAAAGCTCAATTGACGCCAGCAGGCCAGTTGTTATTACAGCAGGGCCGGGAGTTATTGCAAGCAGCCAGCCGGTTACAGGACGCCATCAAACAAGTAGATACCGGCTGGGAAACTCAGTTTGTGATAGCCAAAGACAGCATAGTGCCTTACCAGCCTGTGTTGA
This sequence comes from uncultured Chromatiaceae bacterium, assembly GCA_946482615.1. The sequence continues at coordinate 16,559 of CAMLSF010000082.1, forward strand.
GTTTAATCAACGAATTTATGGCGCTTGGCAAAATGACCGAGGTCAGCATGCGGGAGGAGGTGCTGGGCGGCGGCTGGGAAGCGCTGGAAACAGGCCGGGCGCAAATTGCGGTAGGGGTCTCTGCTGATATGCCCAAAGGTAAATATGAGCTGGTACCTATAGGTGAAGTGGAGTTTGTGTTTGCGTTATCCCCTTTGCATGAGCTGGCGAATATTAACAGACAGATTGATTTGGCTGATGTAGAGCAGGAAACCGCCATAGTGGTATCAGATTCGGCGTTAGACGCACCGAAACGCAGTACAGGTTTATTTACCACCCGCAGGGTGCTGCGGGTCAGCTCTATGCAGGCGAAAATTGCCGCTCAGGTGCAGGGGTTGGGCGTCGGGTTTTTACCTAAACATTTGATCCGGGATGAATTGGCCAGAGGTTTATTAATAGCCAAAAAAACCAGTATTCCCCGTGATAAATCCATGTTGTATCTGGCCTGGCAAAAGCAAGGGCAGGGCAAGGCGCTGCAATGGTT
>CAMLSF010000083.1 GCA_946482615.1 uncultured Chromatiaceae bacterium
GGGAATAACATTAACCAGACAAAAATCATAATACGTTTCAGATCGATACTGTCACGCACATGAGTACCAGCCTTGGTCACCAGACCAGGGGTATAGAAAATTGTTGCAGCAGCTTCATATAAAGCATACCACTTTTCGTATTTACCGCCTTTCTCGAACTGCGGCTCAATACTTTCTAAAAAATGCTTTAAACCCATTTTTAGCCTTCCTTCTGGATAGTCGTCAGGCAATCACGCAGAGCTATGCCATAGTCATATTTACCAGGGCATACAAAGGTAGATAACGCCAAATCTTCTTCATCCAGCTCTAAACAACCTAAAGACACCGCACCATCTGTATCACCCACCAACAGGTCACGTAATAACAGAGTAGGCAGAATATCCAGTGGCATCACACGTTCATAGTTACCAATAGGAACCATGGCACGCGACGAACCATTGGTGCTGGTGGTCATATTAAACAGACGTTTAGGATTTAAATGAGATAAGTAAGCACGGGTTACCGAGAATTTGTCAGCACCTGGCATAGCCCAGCCGAAAAACTCTTTGTCATAACCTTCAGCCAGCACAGATACCTGATTGTGGAAACGCCCCAGATAACCATGCACACCACCTGCAGCAGCGCCTGATAATACAGAACCAGAAATAATACGGTTCTGACCATCCTGCAGCTCACCGGCCGTCAGCTCAGCAATAGAAGCGCCCAGCACTGTTTTCACTAAACGTGGATTTTTCACTACAGGACCGGCTAAAGAAATCACACGCTCTGCATTCAGTTGACCTGAAGTGAAGAGTGCGCCGATTGCTATCACGTCCTGATAGTTGATGTGCCAAACCACTTTTTTAATGCTGACAGGGTCGAGGAAATGGATATGAGTACCTGGTAAACCAGCTGGGTGCGGACCGTCAAACTCTTCTACCTGCACAACAGGAACTGAAGGGACGTTGCTACCCGCTTTTTTACACAGATAGACTTTGTCAGACAAACGGGATAACACTGTTAAACCATTGCTGAAGTCTGTGCTGCGCTGAGCTATCACTACTGTTGGATCAGCAGCCAGCGGATTAGTATCCATAGCTGTGACAAAAATAGCTCTTGGTGTACTGTCAACGGCTGGCGAAGTGCTGAATGGTCTGGTGCGCAAAGCTGTCCACAAACCTGAAGCAGTTAAGTTCTTCTTCACTTGCTCAGCAGTTAACGAAGCAAGTTCTGCAGCGGAGAATGAATCAAAAGTGACAGAGTCGTCACCATCGGCTTCAATCACAACAGACTGCAACACACGCTTAGCACCGCGGTTGATTTCTTTCACTGTACCGGCAACAGACGCCGTGAAAAACACGCCAGGATTCTTCTTGTCTTCAAAAAGAGCCTGACCTTTTTTCACACGGTCCCCAACCTCTACCAGCATTGTAGGACGCATACCGACGTACTCTTCGCCTAGTACAGCAACGTGTTTGATGGACGGACCATCATGGATGTCTTGTTTGGGACTGCCCGCGAGGGGAATGTCCAATCCTTTTTTGATTTTTATCATACGTACTTGCACTACTTTAACGGGAAGAAACAGGGCCTGGTTTTATCGGCTGCTCGCCGCGCGTAGCATCCGGGACCTCAACAGCCTAACCTCTGTTGCAGGTGGCGGACACATGTACCAAAGTCGCGGATTCTAGCACTAAACATAAGGGCTATCTATGTTAATCAACAAAATTATCCGGCATTTCAGCCGACTGAAGCTCAGTGTAGACAAGTTTTTTAACTTTGCCTTTCGCTTGGGCTTCAGAGCGACCAAATTCCGGTAAATCTGAACAAAACCAAGGATGATTAAATGAAAAAGCCGCATCACGCGGCTTTTTAAAGTTACTGCACCAGATTTTTCAGCGGCAATAAAGCCTGCACATCGGCGTCATAATCGACATGGCTGTAGCCAAAGCCAAATAAACGCAAAAACTCATTGTGATAACCTTTGTAGTCGGTCAGATCGTCAATGTTTTCTGTGGTCACCTGACCCCATAACTCTTTGACAGCAGACTGGATATGATCAGACAACTCTTTGCCATCCATCCGCAGACGACCTGCTTCATCTAAAGTACGGCTGTTGTTGTACAGCGCCTGCTGGAATAAACCATAAATCTGTTCAATACAGCCTTCATGGGTGCCTTCTTCCTTCATCACACGGTACAACAAGGAGATGTACAGCGGCATAATAGGAATAGCTGAACTGGCTTGAGTCACTAAGGCTTTTAATGACGCCACATAAGCATGACCTTTTACTGAGTCCAGTTTTTGCGTGATCGCAGCAGCAGCGCGGTCTAAATCTTCTTTGGCTTTACCTATAGTGGCCTTGCCATAGATTGGCCAGGTCAGCTCTTTACCAATATAAGTGTAAGCAACTGTCTGGCAGCCTTCAGCCAGTACACCGGCCGCCTGTAACTGATCCAGCCAGCGTTCCCAGTCTTCACCGCCCATGACTTTTACTGTATTGAAGATCTCTTCCTCAGATGCAGGTTCTACAGAAACGTTTTCAATTTCACGTTTGCTGGTATTCAGCGTTTTGGCAGTGTACGCTTTAGCTATTGGCTTTAATACCGAGCTGTACACTTCGCCTGTCACCGGGTCTTTGCGACGCGGCGCGGCCAGGCTGTAGACCACTAAATCAATCTTGCCCATTTCACTGCGAATTAAATCAATGGCCTGAGACTTTAACTCGTCAGTAAAAGCATCACCGTTCAGATGCTTATTCCACAAACCTTCCGCCGCTGCAGCCTGTTCAAAAGCCACAGTGTTGTACCAGCCGGCAGAAGCGGTTTTGCCTTCTGTAGGTTCTTTTTCAAAAAAGATACCTAAGGTCTTAGCACCAGAACCAAAAGCAGAGGTAATACGGGAGGCCAGGCCATAACCTGTTGAAGCACCAATAACTAATACATTTTTTGGACCACCGGCCACAGGGCCTTTGGCTTTGACATAATCAATTTGTTCCTGCACATGGGCAGCACAACCGACCGGATGCGCATTGGTGCAGATAAAACCACGAATTTTAGGTTGGATAACCATAACAAAACCTATTGTTGGTTGAAAATTGTCAGCTAGTTTAAGCCGTTAGCTTAAAAAACAGGTCTGATCAGCAAAAATAGCAGTATTGCAGGTTCAAAAACAAGAACTTAGTTAAGTTGAACGCGGGCTCCTGAAAAAGTAAAAGCGCCTTACGGCGCTTTGTATCTTTGACCTAACCTGAACAGCTCAGGACTCTGGTAAAGCAGTTTTTTCTCTTTTACTGCCACCAAAACATTTAGGTGAAGCCGGAGGTTTTTCAGCGTAATACTCATACCATTCTGCCGGCGTATAGGTATGTAAGGCTAACGCGTGAATTTTTTCGGCCAACTCTTCTGCCACTATCGCATTGACTGCTCTGTGGCGATTTAACAATCTCATGCCATCAAAGGCATTGGTCACAATAACCACTTTAAAATGTGTTTGTGAACCCGGGGCCACACTGTGCATATGGCTTTCATTGACCACGTCAAGGAACACAGGATCAAATGCGCTTAATAACTTCTGTTCTATTGCGGTATGAACCAACATAGCTGAACCCCTTTATTGCTCCCTCATCTCTACTCTAGTTAAGGCATTGCGCCTTGTCAGCCCGGATTTTTTCAAAAAAGCCTTAAATGAAGCTAAGGGACTGCTGCCATAGAGAAAATATAATTAAGTTGTTTTTTGCTTGATTTCACGGAAAGTCAGGTTTATCCGTCCTTCCGCTGCGGCGGCCATTTTAGGTACCCTGTGTTGCCAGTGTTGCTGGCATTGGCCGGCCATTAACAATAATGACCCCTGCCCCAGCTCTAGTTTAAGCTGTGTAGCTAAGTTCTTGTGTTTTAATTCAAAAAAACGCGGCTGACCTAAACTTAACGATGCAATATGCGGATTGTCTCCGAGTTCCGGCTCATCGTCACTGTGCCAGCCCATATGCTGCTGCCCATCGGCATACCAGTTCAACAGCACTGAGTTAAAGTGGCTTTGACAGAGCTCATTTACCTTGTCTGTGAGTTGTTTGACCAGCGGATGCCAGGCTTCAGGCTCAAATAATACGCCTGAATATTTGTAACTACAGTGTGGATCTCCCATCCAGACTTGCTGCCTTGGAATACGCACAGCTTTACCGAAGATTTTTATCGCAGGTTGCTGCCAGTTTAACTGCTGTGCCAGTTGCTGATAACAGCGCTCTGCCTGTTCCGGCGACAACCAGTCTGGCCAAAATAACAATTCGGCGTCAGGTAATACAAAGTGTTGCAACGATCCATGGTTGTCGCTCTGGTGTGCTCGTGTCAAAATACCACCTTCTCTTCTTTTAGTTGAATGGCATGAATACTATTTTTACCGTCGCTGACAAGCAACTGCAGTTGGACAGATTACCACTGGGACAAAGCAATCGCAGTCTGCAAGCCTGGGATGCAGCCGACGAATTGCTGTTGCAGCAGGCCTTGCCTTTGCTCAACGAAAACGCAGACCTGAAAGTGGCCGTGATACACGACTTGTTTGGTGCTGTGTCCTGCGCTTTAGGCGATTATCCTCATACCCAGCAGAGTGACTCGGTATTAAGCCAGCAAGCCACAGTGCATAACAGACAACAAAACGGCTTGTCCCTTGATGCAGTCAGTTTTATTGACAGTGTGACGGCTTTGCCCGCTGATTTAGATCTGGTGCTGCTGAAAGTCCCGAATAATCACGGTTATCTACGCTTTATACTGCAGCAATTGAGTCAGGTCGTCCGGCCTGATACTGTCATTATCGCCGCAGCCAAAGCCAAAGATATTCATAAAAACCTGCTGGCCATTTTTGAGCAGGAATTAGGGCCAGCTAAGGCTTCTTTAGCGCAAAAAAAGTGCCGGACCATTCATTGCACGGCCCGTGGCGAAAAACGCTCTTTTACTTACCCTATTCAATGGCAGTTGCCTGATCACCAGTTGACGCTGGTGAATCACGCTAATGTGTTTGCTAAAGAGCAACTGGATATAGGTGCACGTTTTCTGCTGGAGCATTTACCTATGCTGGAGCCAGGCAGTCTGGTCGCCGATTTAGGTTGTGGTAATGGTGTACTTGGGTTGGCTTTATTAAAGCAGCAACCGGCAGCTAAAGTGATTTTTACTGATGACTCATATATGGCTGTGGCATCATCGAAAGCTTCGGTGGAAGCCAACCTACCTGAACTAATGGCTCAGGCCGAGTTCAGAACAGATGACTGTTTAGCCAGCCAGGCCGATCAGAGTCTGGATTACGTGATCTGTAATCCACCTTTCCATCAGCAGCAGGCCGTGACAGAACATATTGCATGGCAGATGTTTAACGATGCCAAACGCTGTTTAAAAGCAGGTGGTAAGTTACGTATTGTCGCGAACAGACATTTGCCTTATTACGAGAAAATGACTGTACTGCTGGGTGGTTGTCGCCATATCGCCAGCAATAACAAATTTGTGATCCTCGAATCAACCAAAAGGAAATAATTATGCGCCTTTTTATACGTCCGGCCCTGGTGGCCTTCAGCCTGGCTCTTGCCGCCTGCAGCAGCACTTCATCGTCTTTTTTAGTCACACCCCAGGTGTTCTGGAACCAAAGCAAAACTTTAGCAGGCGCTGAGTTTGTTTTAACAGTAGTGGACCAACGTCCCTCTGACCAAACCTTATTTTTGCGCAAAGGGACCTCAGTGACCAGCCTGCCGACCAGCAATAATCTGGCTCAGCAGCTTGAATCCACTTTAACGGATGCAATGACAGCACAAGGTGCCAAATTAACCTCCAGCAGTGTCACTACCATGACGGTTCAAATCCTGAAGTTATCTGCTGACGCCGATCAGCGCACCGTAGAGCATGTAGTGAAAAACGATGTTGAACTGCGTATTGCCATCGAAAATCACAATGGCTCTTTTGACAAAGTTTATGCCGGAAAAAGCAGCTTCTCAGGTCCCTTTAAGCTAGACAACGCTGCAGCAGAAGTAAAATTGCGGGTATTAACTGAACAAGTTCTGGCTGAGTTATTAAATGACAGCAGCTGGCACCCGTACGTGAAGGGCTAAGTTATGCGTCTGATTACTTTAGCTCTGCTTACACTGTTTTCACTCTCTGCCGTAGCTGCTGTTGATATGAAAAAGCCAACAGGTAAGTACGTGCAGCAAAACAACTTGTTTCCTAAAGTGAAGCTGGTGACTTCAGTAGGTGACATCCTGGTTGAACTGGACAGAACCAAAGCGCCGTTGGCTGTGAATAACTTTCTGAGTTATGTCAATATCAAAGCTTATGACAATACAGTGTTTCACCGGCTCGAACCTGAGTTTGTGGTGCAAGGTGGCGGCTATAAGCCCGATATGGCACCAATAGCCGAGTTTCCTGCGGTGTTTAATGAATCCGGCAATGGTGCCAAAAATCAGTTTGGCAGCATTGCTATGGCCCGGAATAACGACCCGCACAGTGCTACCAGTCAGTTCTTTTTTAATCTGAACGATAACCCAAGTCTGGACCCGGGCAAAAACTGGGGCTACACAGTCTTTGGTCAAATTCAGGACGGCTTTGAAGTGCTGGAAAAAATCAAGCTGCTGGAAACTCATACCGATGAAAAAACGGGTTGGCAAAATGTACCTAAACAGCCAATCATCTTAAAACAAGTGATTTTACAGCCAGAACAATAAAGCCTGACTATACTTGCTCTGAGCGCACAGAGCTGGCATGGTGCCAGCTCTGACAGGGATCAGACCTATGTTAGAGCCCTTTATTGAACAAAAATCACGACAGTTGATTTTCTACCTATCCCGTTTTCTGCGGGGCCATTTGCCTCACAGAGAATTGCATCTGTTTGTCTGGGACACACTGGAAGAATGGTCACAATTGCGGGTCAGAAGCTGGCGCCCTGAAACCCTGCGTGAGCAAGTGTTCTGGCATCTGCTGTATCAGATTGAATACTGGTCAGAGCCTGAGCTGAAACAAAACACCCAAGTGCGTCGCGAATTGCGATATTGCCTGAGTTTTTTACATGGTTACGGTCAACTGCCTTGTTATTGTGTTGGTGTAAGGCCTTGATCTAATTTATTGAAGCTGTAAGCTGGTTTCATGTTTTTCTCACGGACTGCCGTCTTGTCTGCTATTGCTGCGTTTTTTTCTTCCCTACAACTTTATTGCCAGCGCCGGGTGTTAACCATTTTTATTCTGGGTTTCTCCGGTGGTTTACCGTTGATGCTGGTGTTTGGAGTCTTATCCTTCTGGCTCAGAGAAGCCGGGGTTTCGCGTGAGCAAATTGGCTATTTCAGTTGGGTGGTAATGGTCTATGCCATCAAATTTATCTGGTCACCTCTGATAGACCATTTAAGCTTGCCTGGCTTAAAACAGTGGTTGGGGCGCAGGCGCAGCTGGCTGATGTTGTCGCAAAGCCTGATTATTCTGGCCGTAGTTTTAATGGCCAGTATGGATCCGCAAACAGAGCTAAAATGGATGGCGCTATGCGCTGTATTGTTGGCTATAGCGTCGGCCACTCAGGACATTACTATAGATGCCTATCGCATTGAGGCGGCACCAGAGCGCTTACAGGCGGTACTAGCTGCAGCTTATCTTGCCGGTTATCGCCTTGCTATGATTTTCTCTTCAGCCGGTACTTTATGGATAGCAGCTTTATTCAGTAGTACTGAATCAGGTTATGACCTCAAAGCCTGGCAATCCACTTATCTGGTGATGGCTGGCTGTATGGCATTAGGACTATTGACCACTCTGCTTTCGCCAGAACCTGTTGTTGAATCACAGCTCAGGAATAGCCTGATTCCAAGCTCAGTCAGCCAAAAACTGCTGAACTGGTTAAAGGTTGCGGTAATAGGCCCTTTTATCGATTTTTTTTCCCGTCATGGCCTGAATGCCTTACTGATCTTAAGTTTAATCGCCTGTTACCGTGTATCTGATGTGGTGATGGGGGTGATGGCCAATGTGTTTTATGTCGATATGGGATTCAGCAAAGAGGAAGTGGCCAGTATTTCTAAAATATTCGGTGTACTGATGACCTTACTCGGTGCGGCTTTAGGAGGCTTACTGATTAACAGCTATGGGACGTTGCGGATATTGTTATTGGGCGCTCTGCTGAGTGCATGTACCAATTTGCTTTATTGTTACCTGAGTACCCAGGGTCACAACATTCCGCTGCTAGTGGCAGTGATCTCTGCAGATAATTTAAGTGCCGGTATAGCGACCAGCGCTTTTATTGCTTACCTGTCGTCTTTAGTCAACCTGGCTTTTACTGCCACTCAATATGCTTTGTTTAGTTCCCTGATGCTGTTATTACCCAAGTTTTTGGGCGGATTTTCCGGTGGTTGGGTGGAGGTATTGGATTACCAGGCCTTTTTTGTGATGACGGCCTTAATGGGCTTGCCAGCTATTGTACTTTGCTTGGTACTGATAAAAAAAACGCCGCACTAATGCGGCGTTTTTTTCAGATGAAAGCAGATTAAGCTTCGATCAGAACTTGCTTCAATCCATCCATAGGATCAATAGCCAAAGCCTGGCAATAACGAACATATTCAACAACATCAAGACGACGTTCCTGATTCTCCACCTTACCAATAAAAGAATGCGGAGTGCCCAAAATTTCGGACAAGCTACGCATGGTATGGCCTTTTTCCTGACGCTGACGCTTCAGCCACACACACAATCTTTTATTTTCGTCTGAAATAACGCTTTTAGTACCTTTCATTTGTTGTTCTCCCGGCGTACGAACGCCTCTTGTTTACGACTTAAACTTCCTGCCAAAAAAAATCCAAAAGCTTAGGGAATGTCCCAATAAGCAAAAAAAGCATTTCATTAAACCATAGCTTGTTCGGAGCGTATAGTTGTGGGGCTGAAAAAATCACCACTTACCATCAGGTATTGTCGATTAATCGAAGCGTCAAAATAACGGGAACGAACAGTTTTGCTTACAGCACAGCAACCAATACAACCCTTTCACGACTATGTTTCCACAACAGGTCTGACTGCTGGCTGAACAGAAGTTTCATTGCAACCAAAACTAAAAAGGCCTCCGCAGTACGGAAGCCTTTTTGTATGCTGAACTTAGGAGGGAAGACTAAACAGAGAAGCTGGAGCCACAGCCACAGGTTGTTGTAGCATTTGGGTTTTGTACGACAAAACGGCTGCCTTGCAGACCGTCAGTGTAATCCACTACTCCGCCAACCAGATACTGCAGGCTCATAGGGTCAACCACCATAACCACGCCGTTCTTTTCAACGACCAAATCACCTTCGTTCACTTTTTCATCAAAAGTAAAACCGTACTGGAAGCCTGAGCAACCACCACCTGTGATGTAAACCCGCAGTTTTAACTCAGGGTTTTCCTCTTCGGTGACCAGGGCCAATACTTTATTGGCGGCGGCGTCTGTAAACTGAATAGGAAGCTGTAACTCTGACATGTGTCCTCCGGTATAACTGGGCGCGGATTATCTAATACCTGACTAATTTATTCAAGTATTTCGCCGGGCTGTTCTGTAGGCCAGAAGAAGTTCTTATCCACTTTGGCTGACTTGGCAGAGCGGGCTGCTGCGACCTTTAAGGCCACGTCGATTTTTTCTGGTTTAAAACCGTCCGGCAAAGAAAATTCACCTTCAATGATCTGAAAGTACTTAAAGCTAAAGGCTTTATCGCTTTTGCTGAATCCTGCTAATTGCAACAAATCCAATGTATTCCTTTTATCTCCGGTAAAACCGTGCAATTTCAGATCCACAGTACCTTTAGCAAAGTTACGTTGTTTATCCTGCTGAATAAGCACCAGATTAAATCTGTATTTATCAGCTGAAGCACCAGGACTGATGCTAAAACTATCAATAATCAGGCTATCGGCCTGCAACTCAGGGGAAATAATACGCTGGTAAAAGGCCAGGTCTTTGCGGGTATCAAACAGTTTTTGCTGTTCTGCTTTCAACTCTTGTTGCATTAACTGACCAGCACTTTTTTCTACCGCTAGCTCAGCCGTCAGATAATCATTTTGCTTGAGCTGCTCATTCAGACTGGCCGTCAGACTATTGGTTTTTTTCTGACTTTCCTCCAGTTTGGATGAGAGTACATTGACCTGCTGCACATAATAATAATTGCCAAATAACTGCCCGGCCAAAGCCGCCAGCCCCATCAGGCCTGCGGTGACCAATACTTGTCTCCAGCTGCCTTTGAGCCAGAGCAAAAACTGCATACGATTCATCAACCTACTCAAATAGTTATGTTACACTTTGCCTATCGCGGACTCAGACACTATAGCATGTTACTACCAGCGGACTGGCAAGCAAAATTACGACTTCGGTTAGCTTTCCCTCTTACGTCAGTACAATTATGCCTGTTGGCCATAGTGGCTGGCTTTTTAGCCGCACTGATCATTCTGTTATTCCGTCTGACTATTATTGGCATCCAAAGTTTCTTTTTAGAACGTACTGATGACTTCTCCGGTATAGCCGAAAGCTATCGCTGGGCATTGCCTTTTATTGCCGCTGTGCTTATCAGCATCATGGCCATGTTGGTTGGGCTGACCCATTACCGCATGGGTATTGCCTATGTGATCCACCGTATCAAAACCCAGTATGGGGTGATGCCATTCTGGAATACCTTTAACCAGTTTTTTGGTGGCATTATAGCCTTGAGCAGTGGTTTCTCTGTTGGTCGTGAAGGTCCTTCAGTGCATCTGGGCGCTTTTGGCGCAGGATTGCTGGGGCAATATTTGCATCTACCCTATAACAGTATCCGGATTTTGGCTGGTTGCGGCATTGCTGCTGCAATCTCAGCCTCTTTTAATACACCTTTAGCAGCTGTAATTTTTGTGATGGAAGTGGTACTAAGGGAATACCGTATTCATGTGTTTGTGCCTGTGATGCTGGCTTCAGTAGTCGGCGCCTTATTAACCCGCGGCGTTTTTGGTATGGGCAATGATTTGGCAGCACTGAAAATTGTCTCCATCAGTGGCTGGCATCTGCCTTATCTGGTGCTTTGTGGTATCGCCATAGGGGCTGCCGCTTATGTCTTTAATCAAAGTATCTGGCGGATTTTAAAATGGTTTCAGAAGTGGCATTTAGCACTGAAATTATTGCTCGCTGCAGCTATTACCGCAGCGGTTGGCCATTTGGTGCCACAAGCTATGGGAGCTGAAACTGGCGCTATCTTTTATGCAGTCACAGCCTCCACCGAGTTCTGGTTGTTATTGACTATTTTACTGGCCAAGTTTCTGTTAACAGTAGTGGCCGTGGGTTTGGCTGTACCAGGTGGTGTCATAGGTCCGGTTTTTGGTATCGGCATTCTGGCTGGTACTTTATTGGCGTTTTTACCTGTGTTGGTATCAGGCGATGCCAGTTTATCCGGCACTTATGCTACTTTGGGGATGGCGGGTTTTATGGCAGCGACCCTGCACGCGCCTTTGGCTGCCTTAGTTGCAGTGATGGAACTGTCCTATAACCCGGACATTATAGTGCCAGCCATGCTGGTCATTACCTGTGCTTATGTCACTACAGTACAACTCTTTAAAAACAAGTCCATTTTTGTGCTACAACTGGAGTTACAACAACTGCCTTATAAACTGGCACCAGCCGACGATGTGCTGCAAAAGGTGGGGGTCTTGGCCATGCTGGATAAAGAGTATCTGCTGGTATCGGCTTCAGATGAAAACAACATCGAAACTATTCTGGCCGATAAACCTGCTCATCAGTTGCTGATCCAAAAAACGGACAATCCGGAGCAGCCTTTCCTGCTGATTGATTATGATCTGGATGCCTCCATGACAGGGCAATCGACTTTGTTACGTCAACCCTTGCAAGGCTTAAGCCATCAGGCATCTATGGCGGAAGTACACACTCTGCTCGATGAACAAAAAGGTGGGGTGGTCTATATTTTTGACCCACAGCAGCCACAACAACTCCTGGGCCTGATCCGCTGGGAACAGGTTCGTGCCCTTTTAACTAAACAGAATAATTTAATCTGATGAATACATTACTGATTATTAAAGCCTTACATGTCAGTTTTATGGTGGCCTGGTTCGCTGGTATTTTTTACCTGCCCCGTTTGTTTGTTTATCACGCTGACAACAAAGACCCTGCTGTTGATGCGCAGTTTAAAGTGATGGAAAGACGTTTACTCTACTTTGTCACACCTTTTGCAGTACTGACACTGGTGTTTGGTCTTTGGCTGATTCATCTGTACGGAGCCGCCTGGTTTGCAGCCAGTCATTGGTTGCATTACAAGCTGTTACTGGTGGCAATGCTTTATATCTATCATGGTTATTGTTTTAAGCTGCTGAACGACTTTAAGCAGGGGAAAAACAGCAAAAGCAGCAAATTTTATCGCTTCTTTAATGAGTTTCCTGTGCTGCTATTGTTTGGCATTATTTTTCTGGCGATTTTAAAGCCGCTGTAGGCTGATTTAAAGCACCTTATTTGCTATGATGTGCGCCGACTTTCAGCCAGTTTCGGCGCCCCCGCAACCTCTAGCAGATGAGCACCCAGTATGAGCTTTAAAGGCGAACATATCCTTTCCGTCAAACAGTTTGACCGCGACAAAATTCAGCAGGTTTTTGATATTGCCCGCAGTATGGAACCTTATGCCAAGCGCCAGAAGCGCACAACAGTGCTTGAAGGTGCCATTTTAGGCAATCTGTTTTTCGAACCCAGCACCAGAACCCGTGTCAGCTTTGGTTGCGCTTTTAACCTGCTGGGTGGTGAGGTACGCGAAACCACAGGCATGCAATCTTCTGCTTTATCCAAAGGCGAATCCTTGTTTGATACAGCCCGGGTGATCAGCAGCTACAGCGATGTGATTGCGATGCGCCATCCGCAAGCAGGTTCAGTCGCTGAGTTTGCCGAAGGCAGTCGGGTGCCGGTGTTAAATGGCGGCGATGGTGCCAACGAACACCCGACTCAGGCTTTGCTGGATTTGTTCACCATAGAAAAAGAGCTGGCCGCTTCACAGCAACCTATAGACGGCATGCATATCGCCATGATTGGTGATTTAAAGTTTGGCCGTACCGTGCACTCATTATCTAAATTACTGGCGCTGTATAAAAACATTCAGTTCACACTGATAGCACCAAATGAACTGGCAATGCCGGATGATATTGTTTCCCTGATTGAAAACGCCGGTCACAGAGTGACTATCACAGATCAGCTGGCCGGTAACTTAAACGCTGATATTGTTTATCAAACCCGTATTCAGGAAGAGCGTTTTCCGTCACAGGAAGAAGCCAATAAATACCGCGGTAAATTCCGCCTGAATCAGGATATTTACACCAAACACTGTAAATCCAATACAGTCATTATGCATCCGCTGCCACGGGATTCCCGTCTTGAAGCCAATGAACTGGATAACGACTTAAACCTGAACCCGAATCTGGCGATTTTCCGCCAGGCCGATAATGGGGTTTTAGTGCGTATGGCACTATTTGCCTTAACTTTAGGTGTAGAGCAGCTCGTCAGTAAATACGAACGCGAAGTACCCTGGTACAGCAATAAATAAATCTCAACGAATTTATCTTTAAGCCGGGCTTTGTGCCCGGCCTTCTTTTAAAGGTTTCGTATTAAGGATCTTCTATGTCCAAGTCAGAACAGTTATTTCAGCAAGCCCAAAAAACCATTCCCGGTGGAGTAAATTCCCCTGTCCGTGCTTTTAAAAGCGTCGGTGGTACACCGGTATTTATCGACAGCGCCAATGGTGCTTATTTGTATGATGTGGATGGCAAAAAATACATCGACTACATAGGTTCATGGGGCCCTATGCTGCTGGGACATAATCATCCAGCCATTCGTGAAGCAGTGGTGAAAGCTGCTGAAAAAGGTTTAAGTTTTGGTGCGCCTTGCCCTGCTGAAATTACTATGGCGGAAACCATTTGTGAGTTAGTGCCCAGCATGGAAATGGTACGTATGGTCAGTTCAGGCACTGAAGCGACCATGAGTGCTATTCGTTTAGCCCGCGGTTTTACCGGCCGTAACAGCATTTTAAAATTCGAAGGTTGTTACCATGGCCACGCCGACTCTTTATTGGTCAAAGCCGGCTCAGGCGCTTTAACTTTAGGTGTACCGAATTCTCCTGGTGTGCCCGCTGATTTTGCCAAATACACGCTCACAGCGGAGTTTAACAATCTGGAGCAGGTCAAAGGGATTTTTGCCGAACAAGGCGACGACCTGGCCTGTATTATCGTTGAGCCTGTTGCAGGCAATATGAACTGTATTCCTCCTGCGCCAGGCTTCTTAGAAGGTTTACGTGCGCTTTGTGACCAGTACGGTACTGTGCTGATTTTTGATGAAGTCATGACAGGGTTCCGCGTCGCTTTAGGCGGTGCTCAGGCGTATTACAATATCAAACCTGACCTGACCACTTTAGGCAAAATTATCGGTGGTGGTATGCCGGTAGGAGCTTTTGGTGGTCGTCGCGATATTATGCAGCATATAGCGCCTTTAGGCGGTGTCTATCAGGCCGGTACTTTATCCGGCAACCCTATAGCTATGGCCGCAGGTTTAGCCGCTTTAACTGAAATCCGTAAACCTGGCGTGTATGAAGTCTTAACAGCTAAAACCACACAATTGATTGAAGGTTTAGCTGCTGTTGCGAAAGAAGTCGGTATTCCGCTGGCGACCACCCAGGTAGGGGGTATGTTTGGTCTGTTTTTCAGTAAAGAAACACAGATCACCAACTACCAGCAAGCCACTCAGTGTGACATTGAGGCCTTTAAACGCTTTTTCCATCTGATGCTGGAGCAAGGGGTGTATCTGGCACCTTCAGCTTATGAAGCAGGCTTCTTATCTATAGCTCATAGTGATGACGATCTGGCTTACACCATAGCCGCAGCCAAAAAGGCTTTTATTCAACTAAAAGCTTAACTCTTACTCAGCAGGCTCAGGATGCAACCAGACAATGTCGGTATCCTGAGCCCTGAATTGTTGTACAAATAAAGTACCGTCATGGCCTGTAACCAGAGCCTGCGCATCTTGCGAGAGAGGCCATTGCTGTTGTTGTTGATTTTCCCAGTCATAATAGTTGAGCATTGTTCCACTGGCTGATAACCAGTACAAACCTGTTTCTGTGCTTGCCCAGGCCGATGCAGCAGTACTGCGCCAGTTAATTTGCACTGGCAAGGTCATAGTCTGACTTTGTTGCCACTGCTTTACATAAAACGAATCCTGCTGCTGTAACACCAGACTTTGCCCCGGTCCGCATTCAACATTAACAACATCTCTGAGCAGTTCTCTGCTTTTTCCCTGTTCAAGCCGATTCAAAGCCCAGCCTTTCTGATCTGTCGATGTCCAATACAAGGAGTTATCACAGACGATAAAACGCTCGCTACCAACCAGCTTTTCTGTAAAAGGTAACAAATCTGCTGCTGTTTCTGAGAACTCAAATAACTGCCTGTCAATGAGCAGGAGCAATTTGCCGTTAAACCATAACAACTGTTGAATAGCCTGTTGGGTTTTAAACTGGCTGATTTGTTGAGTGTTTTGTCCTTGCGAGCGCCAGATTTGTGGTAAACCAGAGCGGTCAGAGATGAAATAATATTGGTTTTCATGTGCCTGCAGTAAAAACTCTGATCTGTTACTTTCGGCAAAAGGCAAAGTAACTAACTGACTGTTGTGCTCTTGCCACTGCAACTGACGTATATCTGTCACGGCTTGAGCCGGATAAACTGCTAATAATGATTGTTTCCAGACAGAGCTTTCCGCCAGATTAAAAGTCATTTCCCCAAATAACCTGCTATTTCCCGTGCGTAGCGACAAAACCTGGAGTTGTTGAGCTGATTTATTGACCAACAAATCATGCTCTCCCCACCATGCAAGCTGATTGGCAGCAAAATCAAACTCAGAGATCACCCGCCAGTTTAAGTCTGTCAGATCCAATTCCAGCAATGAAGAATAGCTGTAACCTGTTTGCGCCAAAGCATAGGCTATTTTATCTTTAACAATGAGATGACTGATAGCACGCCACCGTGCTGGAAACTGCATTAACAAACGTTGAGATGAATCTTCTTGCCATAACCAGAGCTGAGTTTGTCCTGTCGCAGGATCTAAATCCAGCCAGTACAAACCATCCGCAGTCATTGCCTGTCCGGCGGCGCTAAACTGATGACAAGAAAAAAGTGGAACTGCCACTGAAAAACCGTTTTTTACTTTTTTACGCCAAAAGGCACAATCCTGCTGTTGTTGAGCCCGGAAAATAATATGCTCAGTATTCAGCCAATGCGGCTGGGAAAGCAGCTGATAACTTTGTTCGTCATGCCGGGATTGCATTGAGGGCAATTGCTGTACAACCCAGCGCCAGTTGGCATTGTCAGGTAGTTGATGCTGAAACACCAATAAAGAGTGGTCATTCGATAATAAAGGGCTTTGTTCTTTGCCATCCAGCGCACTGACAGGAGTCACTTGCAGATAACGGGGTAAAGTAGCCCTTTCATTCATCTTGCTGAGCAATAGTGCAAAACCCAAACTAAAAAGTAACAGTACTAAAGTGCTGAACCAAATATAACGAATACGCTTTAATTTATTTTTCTTACTGCTGTGCCAGTTTTCTATGGCCTTTTGGGTACTAAGCAGATCAGTTGGAATGGGGCTTGCTGCACTCTCCGGCGATTCAGCTACAGGGGGCACATCAATTTCAGAAACTGGAGCCAGCCAGCAATAGCCTTTTTTTGACAAGGTAGCAATATAAGTGGGTTCCACTCTGCTATCTTGCAAAGCCCGCCGAAGAGCGGCTATGGCGCGGGTTAAGGATTCATCCGAACCTAAACCTTCCCCCCAGACACCTGATAAAATTTGTTCACGGCTGACCACCAGATCTTTGTGATCCAGAAAAAAGTTTAATAATTTGTGCAACCGGGGTTCCAATGTCAACACCTCCGGATCAGCACTGGCTGACAGAGGCTGTAGTTGTCCAATGGTACGCAGATACCGCCATTGACCAAAGGTCAGGTAGTCTGCCGTATGTTGCATAAGGGGCCGCCTACATAAACAGGTAGGCGGATTATAACCAATTCAGACGAAAAGTAGAG
>CAMLSF010000084.1 GCA_946482615.1 uncultured Chromatiaceae bacterium
GCAGATTGGAAATTTGCCTGGACAGTGCAACAGCAGAAAGTGTGCAGCTGGTACTGAGCCCATCCACCCAAGCCGAAGCTGCACCAGAGCATGAAGATACAGCACTGAAACTGCCCAACGTCAGTATTACCCAACTGCAGATCACGGATCTGAGGGTGCAACAAGGTCAACTGAAGCTCAGCCTGAAGAACCTGAGTACAGAACTAAAATTCGGTGGTCAACATATACGACTGGGCGACACGCTACTGGATCAATTACAGCTGCATCTGCCAGAAACCTCAGCAAACCACAGTATTTCTGCAACTACAAAAGCCAGTGATCAAGCCTGGTGGCAATATCAGCTGCCACAACTGAAGCGTATTGAATTGCCGCTGTGGCTCAGCATCAAAAAGCTCACTTTACAGCAGCCTGAAATCACAGGCGCTCAGCAACTTTCTGCAAAGCAGCTTAGTTTGTCACTCGAAGCGACCCCGGATCAGTTTGAGCTGACGGAGTTTCAACTTACAGAACTGCAGCTAAAGCAGCCGGATTTACAAGGCAAACCTATCAATGCAAAAGCCCAACTGAGTTTGGCCAATGCCACTCCTTTTGCATTACAGGGATTTGTTCAGGCCGAAAGCCAGGGGTTAACGCTCAACAGCAACCTTTCAGGTTCGTTGGAAAAGTTGCAGATGGAGTTTGACCTGACCGGTACGCAACAGGCAAAAGCCTCAATAGTGATAGCACCTCTGACGGCCGGACTTCCCCTACAACTGCAGTTAGAGGCCAGGAGTTTGCAGTGGCCACTGCAAGGTGAAGCTTTATACAAAGTGCAGCAAATGCAGCTGGACGCGAAAGGTTCATTGGCTGACTTGTCGCTTAGTGTACAAAGCCAGCAACAGTTGCCTGAACTGCCCGACAGCCAGTTGCAGTTGAATGCGCATTGGCAAGCCCCACTGTTGAGCTGGTCGACTCTGACTCTGAAGTCGGCTGTGGGCAATCTAAGCAGTGCCGGTGCTTTGGACTTTAGCAAAGAGCTGGCGATCGATGCCACAGTTTCACTTCAACAGATGCAACTGGATCCCTGGCTGAAAGAGTATCCCGGCCAGTTAAGTGGGGATATCACACTCAAAGCCAGTTATCACCACAAGCAGTGGCAGCTTGAGTTGCCCACTTTAGCTATTCAGGGACAGGTCCGGCAGCACCCTCTGTCTTTATCAGGCCAATTGCAGGCCAAAGGCAAAGATCTGGACGTAGAGCAATTAAGTAGTAAAGCCCTGGTATTGCAGCATGGCAATAATAAAATCACAGCGGAAGGACAAGTAACGCAGCAGTGGCAAGTGGCCTTGTCTGTGCAGGCGCCGGATCTGGCCAGCTCCATTCAGGGTGCCCAGGGCAGCCTGATGGCCGACGCTAAGGTAACAGGCCCACAACAACATCCGGCACTGGATATCAGGCTGCAGGGTGAGAAGCTGCGTTATAAAAAGTTCATGCGCCTGCAAAGCCTGAACTTAGCTGCACAAGTGAATAGCAATAATCTGGACCATCAGCTGGAACTGAATTTAGGCAAAGGCACACTTTCAGGTCAACCACTGAATTCAGCCCAGCTGCTGCTGACAGGCAATAAACACAGCAGTGATTTGGTCGTGCAATTGGATGGAGCAGAGTACAAAGCTCAGTTGCAAGCCGCCGCCACCGCAAAACCTAAACAGCAATGGCAAATAGTGCTGCAACAGGCACAGTTACAAAGCCCTGTCGGGCATTGGGCTTTAGTCGATCCCCTGCAAATGGCATTGGATTGGCCAAAACAACAACTCAGCCTGTCGGCTCATTGCTGGTCGTCAGAACCCGGCAAACTTTGTTTAGAGAAAGCCAGCACAATCAGCAGCAGTCAGGGGAGTATCGAAGCAGGCTTGCAGCAGTTCCAACTGGCGTTATTAGAACCTTTCCTCGGTGAATCACAACAGCTTTCGGGGGAAGCGGACGTCGCAATACAGCTGAACTGGGGGAAAAAACAAGGTCTGAATGCTGCGGTAAAATTAACAGGCACAGCAGGTAAATGGCAACAAAAAGACGTGAACCCGTTGCAACTGCCATGGCAAAGCTGGGATGCCGCGCTGACACTGACGCCCAAAAAACTGTCCGGTAACTGGCAAATACAGTTTAGTGAAGAGCGTTCGCTCAAAGGCTCAGCCTCCCTGCCCGACTTAACCCTGCAGGATAAAAAGCTTGAAGCAGAGTTGACATTAACCCGGCTGGATTTGAGTTTTTTGCGTACTTTATTGCCAGAACAAAGTGAATTTTTTGCCACTTTAGATGGTCAGGTTCGCGCCAGTGGTACCTTAGGCAAGCCTTTATTGTCGGGGCAGATCAAGATAAACGAGATGAAACTGCAAGGCCATAATGCGCCGCTGGACATAGAACAAGGCAGAGTACAACTGGACTTTTTACAACAAAAGGCCCTGTTGACGGCGGACATTCAAAGTGGTGAAGGGAAAGCGCAATTATCCGGTTATGCCGACTGGTTTGATTTGGCCAACTATCAGGCCCGTTTAGCCTTCAGTGGCCAGCAACTGCCACTGAACCTATCGCAGGGCGTGGTCTATATCAATCCTGAAGTGACGGTACTGGCACAAAACCAGGTGGTGGCGGTGCAAGGCACTATCCAGATTCCCAAAGCAGATCTGGCGATAGACGACTTGCCGCAAAATGCAGTGCAAGTTTCGGATGATGAGATCCTGCTGAATAAAGAGCTGGAAGTACGGCGGGGTGCCGTCACCAGTTCAGTTAAATTAGTCACCGAAATGCGGCTGATTTTAGGTGAACAGGTGAACCTGCAGGCTTTTGGCTTAAAAAGCCGGCTCAAAGGCCAGTTGTTGTTTAGCCAGAATGGCCAGCAGCAACGCTTAAAAGGTGAAGTGAATATTCTGGACGGTACCTTTCGCTCTTACGGCCAGGATTTACTGATCCGTAAAGGCAAGCTGATATTTAATGGTCCGGCCGATCAACCCTTTTTAAACATTGAAGCGATACGTAATCCTTCTTCCACTGAAGATGATGTGATTGCCGGGATCCGGGTGAATGGTCCTGCCGATCAGGCTTCAGTAGTGATATTTTCTGAACCCTCCAAACCTCAGGCCAACGCTTTGTCTTATCTGTTGATGGGCCGGGATTTATCCGGCAGTGGTGATAGTAAAAGTAATCCGTTAACCAGTGGGCTCATAGGTCTTGGTATCGCCAACAGTAACGGCATGGTCAGTCAGTTGGGTCAGGCCCTGGGCTTTGAGCAATTTACGCTCGACACAGTAGGCTCAGGCGATGATTCACAGGTCACCGTCAGCGGTTACTTATCGCCCAAGCTGCAGCTGAAGTATGGTGTCGGTATCTTTAACTCCCTGGGTGAATTCACTTTAAGGTACGAACTGATGAAAAACCTCTATCTGGAAGCTGTGCAAGGTCTGGATAGTGCTGTGGATGTACTTTATAAGTTTGAGTTTGATTAGATCAGCTGTGGTGCAGATTTAGTGTAACCAAAAAAATGCCCGGCTGATAAGGCCGGGCCAGAACGTGGTCTTTGGATGGGCAAAGACTTCGGAGTTCGACAACAACAGCAGAACAGTTGTTGTCATAGGGTCACAACAGGTAACAGAGCGTTTATCCGCCTACGAAATCAAGTTGCCTTCCTGGCAGGGTGCAGACTTCCCACTTGATTGCATATTTTGCAAATGATAACCGTTCTCATTACTAAATTAATCATAACAGCTTTCTTCCACACTGCAACTGTTTTTTCACATTTAATTCGGGTCAGAGTTAAACAGCACGAAGTAGCAGGTGCTGATAGCGGCCTATCGAGGCATAAGGCTCTTGTCTGTTGTATTGCAGTTCTACCTGCAACAGCTTGTCAAATTCAGTTTCCTGCTCGGAGCGGTCGCGCAGATAATCATGAAAGCAACGCACACCTGTTTTGCCTTCAATGACAAAACCAGCTTCTTTGCACCAGCGATACACATCTTCTGGCTGCAGCGGATTTTGTGGGCTTAAACTGACTTTTTTCTTAAAGGCCAAATCGCGCAGCACATAGTTAAAATTGCCATAAATAATATTGCTCAGACGTTTGGCATCTTTGTTGTAAAACATCAGCGATACCAGTCCACCGCTTTGCACTAAAGCACGCAGTTGTTTGATGGCTTCAGCGGGTTCGTGCAACCACTCGAGCACTGCATGGCACAGCACCACAGGAAAAGTGGGCCAGTGTTGCTCTGATAACTGCTGTAACGCCAGGGCATGACACTGGATTTGTGTATCAACACCACGCGCTTTTGCATCTTCAAGCGCCATATCCAGCATATCCTGCGACAAGTCGGTTAAGGTGACCTGATGGCCCTGCTCTGCCAACGCCAGCGCCAATTGGCCCTGCCCTGCGCCCACATCCAGAATACGGCTTGGCTGCTTTAAATCAGCGCATTCAGCAAAATCACGTAACAGCACCGCCTGACGTAAACGGCCTTTGGTGGTCTGATAAATATTCTTCTGAAATTTGCCCGCTATGCCATCAAAATTGCGGTCCTGCTGTTTTTTACTCACTGCTTTCTACTCATCTGGTAAATCCTAAGCCGGATTGTCGATATCAATAAATTCACAGACCACACCTGTTTGCTGCTGCACAAACTCCGCCAAAGCTTTAATACCATAACGTTCTGTGGCGTGATGGCCGGCGGCAATAAAGTCGATGCCAAGCTCACGTGAGCTATGGATAGTTTGCTCCGACACTTCGCCACTGATAAAAAGCTCCGCACCAGCCGCATAAGCCTGATCGATATAAGACTGACCACCGCCCGTGCACCAGGCCAGTTCAGTCACTGCTTTATCCAGCACAGCATGCAACAGAGGTAAGCGGTTGAGTTCGGTATGCAGACGATCCGCAATCTGCTGACTGGTCATAGCTTTTGCTAAAGTGCCACGCATCAGCACGCCGGATGGGCTGACACCGGGCACGGCCTGCCAGCTGGTTAAGCCCAGCTTTAACGCCAGCTGAGCGTTATTACCAAGCCGCGGATGCACATCCAGCGGCAAATGGTAGGCAATCAGGCTGATGTCGTGTTTCAGCAAAGTTTGTAAGCGGCGTTTTTTTATACCTGTGATGGCATAGTCTTCGTTTTTCCAGAAATAACCATGATGCACCATAATGGCATCCGCACCAGCGGCGACAGCGGCATCCAGCAAAGCCTGAGAGGCGGTGACGCCTGCAACAATTTTTTTGATCTGGCTTTTGCCTTCGACCTGCAAACCATTGGGGCAATAGTCTTTGATCAAACTACTTTGTAGCTCCTGATCAAGAAGTTGAAGTAGCGCCTGACGGCTGATTTCACTCATTTATTGTCTCCTGCGTGGCAGAGCGTTGTTTTAGTTCTGCCAGTTTAGTTTTTGCTTCAATCCACTGCGCCATAAACTGCGTGCTGCGATGCTGATGATGTCTGAGCATAGCGCCGGTGAAGTTGGTTAATCTGTGTTGCGACAGCTGTTGCTGCACATTCATCAAGTGTTGCCAGATGCGGGGTTGATGGTCACTGCTGGCAAAACGTTGTGCCAGAATATCAAAACCCTGCTGTTGTTTTTGTTGCCATAAGGTTTCGTCCTGATACAGCAGCACAGCCGCCTCTGCGAGCTCTTGCGCCGTTTCTCCGATAAGACCAGACCATGTGCCCTGATGCATCATGCCCTCAGCCCCCACAGCTGTGGTGACATTGGGTGTGCCCTGCGCCATGGCATCAATAAATTTGCCTTTTAAACCGGCGCCAAAAGGCAAAGGAGCCAATAAAACCCTGGCATTTTTAATAACGTCAGCCGCATCTTCGGCCCAGCCTTTGACCAGAAACCCCTCTTTCGGTTGATGTAATTGTGTCGCCTTAGGGGGTGGATAAGCACCATAAATATGCAGCTCAGCTTGAGGCAGCTGTTTGCGGATCAAAGGCCAAATTTGCTGCTTCAACCACAATACCGCCTGCCAGTTGGGTTCATGACGGAAATTACCAATAGAAACAAAATGCTGACGCTGATCGAACTCTGGTAAACCTTCAGCAGCCTGGGCCTCCAGCCAAAACGGGCTGTAACACAACAGCTCAGCCGGGACTTTAAAATGCTCAGTCAACAACTGCATTTCCGCTTCTGAAATAATCAGCGTCAGATCAGAGCGGTAAATGGCGGCAATTTCACGCTGTGCCTGTTCGGAGTGCAAGTCATGCAGTGTCACTTCCCTGCCCGCTTTATAAGCCTGCTGACGGGCTAAACGTAAAAAATGCAGATCTTCAGTATCCAATAGCCGTAACGCATTAGGGCATTGTTGTTCAACACGCCAGCCAAACTGCTCTTCGAGCATAAAACGGTCAAACATCACTATATCGGGTTGCCACTGTCTGAGCTGCTCATCGAAACTGCTGTCGTTGAGCTGAATCTGCTGTTCACTGATATTCCATTGGTTTAAATCAAAACGATGTGGGCTTTTCTCTGCCGGACTGGCAAAAATAACAGTCCAGCCCTGAGCGCGAAACATCGAGAGTAAAGACAAGATCCGGCTGCCAGCAGCAGAAGACTTAGGTTCAGGCCAGACGTAACCGACAACAACAAGCACACTCATAAGAACTCAGGTTCACCACAAGATCACAAAGGTCGCTAGTTTACCTTTATCCGTCGAAAATAACGAATTGCACTGGTTGCTTTGATCCGGCCAGTGTTACCATAGTGCATTGAGGTCAGTCCAGATAAAGCGGAATATGAAAGCAGCTACCAGTTACAGTACATCAGAAGAGTTAAGCCATGCCATCAGCCATGGCCTGGGAGTGCTGGCCAGTCTGCTGGGGTTATATCTGATGCTTGAGCTCTCATCTGCTGCAGATTTTTGGCGCCAACTAAGTAGTTGGGTTTTTGGTCTGAGTTTAATTTTGTTATACGGCAGTTCCACTTTGTATCACTCAGTTCAAAACATTCAACACAAGTTATGGCTTCGGAAACTGGATCACTCCGCTATTTTTATCCTGATAGCCGGTACCTACACCCCTTTTACTCTGGTCAGTTTAAGAGACAATTGGGGTTGGTGGTTGTTTGCTCTGGTCTGGAGTATTGCTTTTGCTGGCGTGCTGTTAAAACTCTTTACCGGCGCTAAGTATCAGAAATTATCGATAGCTCTTTATCTCATCATGGGCTGGATAGTGGTTGTCGCTATTGACCCTATGTTGACTCAGGTCCCTGCTGCAGGTTTGTGGTGGTTACTGGCCGGCGGCTTATTTTATTCAGGTGGAGTGCTGTTTTATGTGCAAAAAACCTTGTTTATGCACCACCTGATCTGGCATCTGTTTGTGCTTGCCGGCAGCACTTGTCATTTTCTGGCTGTGTATTGGTATGTTTTACCCCAGAACCTGATTTAAATTTGTGTGACAGGCAATTCAAACCAGAATAATGCCCCCTGCTCTGGTTCACTTTCAAAGCCAATTTCACCATGGTGCGCAGCAATAATAGTTTTACAGATGTTTAAGCCAAGTCCTGTGCCTTCAGCTTTGCGACTGGTGGAGCCATCAGCCTGAGAGAATTTTTCAAAAATACGGCTACGGAAACTATCCGGGATACCACAACCCTGATCCTGAACTTCAAAACGAATACGATCAAGCCGCACCGTTAACTGAACCAGCACAGTCTGTCCGGGACCTGAGAACTTAATGGCATTGGATAACAGGTTATCAACCACTTGCCGGATCCTGGTTTGATCAGCCACTACCCGGCAATCTGCCAATTGAGTCCGGAAACTCACCTGATACCTCGCGGCGTAAGGGGCAATGCTTTCCAGAGCCTGTAAAACCAGTTGTTTCATATCTGTTGTTGCAAAGGATAAACTAAAATTCCCGGATTCAAATTTCTGAAGATCCAGTAAGTCATTAATGAGCTGAGACAAACGTTCACTATTGCCAAGTGCGGTCTGTAGCAGCTGCTGATAATGTTCTGAATTTTCCGCCACAGCTTTACTGGCCAGCAAACCCACAGCACCACGAATAGAAGTCAATGGCGTGCGAAGCTCATGACTGACAGTTGAAATAAACTCATCTTTTAAGTTATTCAGCCGTTTAAGTTCTCTGTTGTTTTCAGCCAGTTGCGACAAACTAACTTCTAACTGCCGGGTTCGTAAAGACAAGGTAGCAGAGCTGTCCTGCAGCGCTTTAGTGCGTTCTTCCACCATAGTTTCCAATACGGTCTGGTTATACGCCCTCTCCTGCACCGAATGCTGCAATAGTTTATTTATTTGTCGCATATGGCGCAGTCGGTAGGCATGCCCTCCAAGTAGCAGCAACAAAAATAATAACCCCATTCCGGCTATCACCCAGCCACGTTGCCACCACAATGGCAATACCTCTATTGTTAACAGATAAGGCTGATCCGAAAACAATGCATGTTGGTTCGAGCCTAAGACCTTAAACTGATAAGTTCCGGGCTCCAGCTGGCTGTAATTTACTTTGGTGTAACCCGTACTGTATTGCCAGCTGTTATCGACCCCTGTCAGCTGGTAAATAAACTGATTACGTTTAGGATCATGGTAATCAAGACTGGCCAATTCCAGACTAATACTTTCGCCGGGTTTTAATTCAATCCGGGACCAGGGGCTTTGCATAATGCCTGGCTTAAGTTTTCTCTGATCAATCCATATGCCTGACACCCGGGTCGTGCTTTTATGATGATTCAGCCATAACAGTTCGGCATTAACAATGGACAAACCTCCCGCTGTACCTAAATAGAGATTCCCCCGTTTGGATACGGAAAATGCTTTAAAAATCATTTCCTTGTTATTCAAACCGTCCTGCTCTGTGAAAGTGATCAGGCGTTCTTGCTGGTAGGGCTTTAAACTTAAACCATGAGCAGACAACAGCCAGATATTTTTCTGCGCATCGGTGTAAGCCCCCAATAATTCAGCTTTAGGAACATGAATACTATCTCCCAGACCTGAGACAATACGGTTCTGCATATCCAGACTAAGCAGCCCGCTGCGGCTGCACAGCAGTACAGTGTCGTCAGGCCCTTGTGCTATGCATTGGATATCAAGTGCTTGTTCAACAGGTACCAGGTTTGTTAAAGACTGCAATTCATTGCGCAAAGGGTCGAGCACAAAAAGACCGGAATAACGGGTACCTATCCAGATTTTTCCCTGGATCTCCTGCACAACCTGCACAGCGTCCCCCACTTTCTGCTGTGCCATATCCTGTAACCAGAATTGATGATTGCCTGCCGGATCCCAGCGCATTAAACCGTTTTGCCATAAGCCGAGCCACAAGCTGCCATCGGCTAAGCTGACAAGATCCCTTACGTTTTGCCATTGGGTACTGTTCGCTTTCTGAGGCGTAGCCGGTTGCAGCAGTTGCTGTTTGTTTTCATCAAATTGCCATAAGCCAATGTCCGAGCCTATATAAAGTTCCCCCTGAGGGGTTCTGGTTATCGCATTAACACGGGCAGGCATAGCAAGTGACAGCACAGCTCCGGTTTTTCTGTTGATCTGATGAAACTGATCTGAGCTGCCCAGCCATAAAAAATCATCTTCCACCTTAACCGCGGTCAGTTGCTGCTTAGCCAGCAAAGCCGCTTGCTCCCCCCAGCGGGTTAAGTCGGTAAAAGCTGAAGTCTGGTGCCGGCCATAGAATAAACCCCGCTCCCTGCTGCCAACCCACAATAAACCGCTACGGTCGACCAACAGAGAACGCACATTGATACCGGCAAGTAATTGTTTGCTGTCACCAAAAGCTTCAAAGGCACCTGAGATCAACGAGACTTTATAAATGCCGTCAAAAGTTCCGACCAATAAGTTACCTTGCTGATCCGTTTCAAGCACATTGATAATTGGACTGACTGCGTCATCGTAAAAAGGAATAGCCCGAAACACTGAGGAGCTGCGGTCAAACTGAAATAATGAACTACGCCCACCGATCCAAAGCTGATTGCCGTGCGCAAACAAGGTACGCATTTCATTGTTGACACTGTGCTGACCAAAGGCCTGGTAAGGCCTGCTGAGTCCGTCTTGTTCTGTCCAATGGTGCAGACCATTGCTGGTTGCGATCCAGATGGTGCCATCTTCAGTTTGAGCAAGAGCCCAGATCCGCTGATGAATCAGCGGCTGAGCTGCATCATCTGCGCCTACAATCTGCAAGGTTCCGTCCGGTAACAACCGCTGTAAACCTTTGTTAGTCCCTATCCAGAGCACATCTGATTTATCCAGCAACAAACTCTGAATGTAATTACTGGTCAAAACCAAAGCACTGTCGGGTTGGGTGGAATAATGCGAGATTTTCCCTGTATGAGTATTTACTTTGCTCAGTCCCATACCCCAGCTGCCAATCCAGAGCTGGTCCTGTTGATCGATCAGGAGTGCGTCGATATCTGGCACCAGTATGTTATTGCTGACGGAAGCAGGTAGTACATCAAAAGCCTCCAGTTCATAACCGTTGTACCGCAACAAGCCTGTATTGGTAGAGCCCAGCCAGATATAGCCGTCTTTATCCTGCACTATCTTGTAAATACTGGCGTTGGGTAAGCCATCATCGACACTCAAACGGGTAAAATGAGTTTGTGCGGACATGAAAAAACTGCAGCTCAACAGCCACAAAACGAGCAGCAGGCGCATCAACCTGATCATCATTCCTTCAGGTCTCCGCTATGGCCAAACACAGGGGAAAAATAGTGCAATTTCAACCTCAGCAGAGGACGAGCAGCAAATATGTGTAAACAAACAATACCATAGCATGGCGTCCTTGCCAGAGCCTGAATTGGAAAAAATGCGGTTGTGCTTTATCTCGCTATTGCAATGCCATAAAATCGGCCCCATTAACGACTCAACTGAATACACTATTGAATTGAAAAGTGCCGGAGTAATACATGTCCACTATTAAACACAGCCGTTTATTGATTTTAGGTTCTGGCCCAGCGGGCTACACTGCGGCTGTATATGCTGCGCGCGCCAATTTGAATCCGGTGCTGCTGACCGGTATGCAGGCGGGCGGCCAATTAACCACAACCACTGAAGTGGAAAACTGGCCGGGTGACCCGCATGGCTTAACAGGCCCTGCGCTGATGGACCGCATGAAAACTCATGCTGAAACCTTCAACACTGAGATTCTGTTTGATCATATTCACACTGTGGATTTAAAACAGCGCCCGTTTCTGTTGACCGGTGACAATGGCCAGTACAGCTGTGACGCGCTGATTATTGCCACAGGCGCTTCCGCCAAATACTTAGGCTTACCTTCAGAGCAAACCTACAACGGCCGTGGTGTTTCGGCCTGTGCTACTTGTGATGGATTCTTTTACCGCAATCAAAAAGTTGCCGTAGTAGGTGGTGGTAATACCGCAGTAGAAGAAGCGCTGTATTTAGCCAATATCGCCTCAGAAGTGCATTTGGTGCACCGTCGCGACAGCTTTAAAGCGGAAAAAATTCTGGTGGACCGTTTAATGGCGAAAGTCGCTTCAGGCAATATTATTCTGCACACCCACCGTGAACTGGAAGAAATTCTGGGTGATGAGATGGGCGTCAACGGCATGCGGTTAAAATCCACCCAGGGTCTGCCAACTGAAGATGTGGCTGTAGCTGGTGTCTTTATCGCTATTGGCCATAAACCCAATACCGACATTTTTGCCGGTCAGCTGGAGATGAATGGCGGTTACCTGAAAGTGCAAAGCGGCACCGAAGGCAACGCCACTCAAACCAGTATTGAAGGTGTATTTGCTGCTGGTGATGTATCCGATCACATCTACCGTCAGGCTATCACCTCGGCAGGTACAGGTTGTATGGCCGCTTTAGATGCTGAGCGTTATTTAGACGCTTTAGCCAAGTAATTTCACTGTATTGACAAAAGGTAAATAGTGGTGATTTATTTACCTGAGTTATCAAACAGCTCGCTTGAATTCCCTCCGGTCAGTCAGGCTCTGACTGAACCGGATGGTTTACTGGCGATGGGCGGCGATTTATCGCCACAACGTTTGCTCAAAGCTTATCAAAACGGCATTTTTCCCTGGTTTAGCCCGGGCGATCCGCTGCTGTGGTGGAGCCCGTCACAACGCGCCATTTTTAAACCCGGTGTGTTAAAACCCAATCGCAGCTTGCGAAAACTGCTGCATCATTCCAGTTTTCAAATCAGTATCAATAAAGCTTTTCCGCTGGTGATCAAAGCCTGCAGTGCACCACGGCCTTCGCAACAAGGCACCTGGATAGTGCCGGATATTCAACAGGCCTATATTGCATTGCATCAACAAGGCCATGCCCACAGTGTTGAAGTCTGGTCTGACGGTGAGCTGGTTGGAGGTTGTTATGGCGTTATGGTTGGTCAGCTGTTTTGTGGCGAGTCGATGTTTAATACTTTACCGAACACCGCAAAAATAGCCCTTGTGGCTTTACAGCAGCATTTGTCTTCCTTTGCAACAGGCTATATTGATTGTCAGATGATGAATCCTTTTTTACAGCAGTTAGGAGCAGAGCCTTTGCCACGCCGGACCTACCTGACTTTACTGGCTAATCATCAAGCCTTGCTCTGCCCCGCTGATAGCTGGCGTGTGCAGGATATTCAGCTGGAGCTTTAAGATGTCAGGCTTAAAACTTGGGGTCAGTCAGCAGCAACAATGCAATTATCTGCCCGACCGGCAAGAGCGTTTGTTATTCACATTGCCGGATGAACCCTTAGATGCAGAGTTTTACCAGCAGCTATTGGCGCTGAATTTCAGACGCAGTGGTGAGCAAATTTATACCACCTATTGCGAAGGCTGCCAGCAGTGCCAGTCGGTGCGGCTTGAAGCCACAGCGTTTCAACTCAACAGCCATCAGCGCAGACTGTGGAGTAAAGCAAAACGCAGTAGCTGGCGTTATCAACTGACAGAGTTCAGTGATAAAGAAAGCTGTACAGACAAGTATTATGCCTTGTACCAGTCTTATATCGACAGCAAACATGCCGGCAGCTCAATGTCGCCCACCAGTCCGGAGCAAATGTCTTATTTATGGCAAGCCAACTGGTTGAAAATACAGTTTTTAGAGCAGTATCTGGACGATCAACTGGTTGGCGTTACCGTAGTGGATCGCACCCCTGATGCGTTTTCCGCTGTCTACACCTTTTATCAGACTGGCCATGCATTGGCTTTTGGCACTTTAGCTATTCTGGCCTTAGTTGAACTGGCTAAAGCAGAAAACATCCATTTTGTGTACCTCGGCTACTACATTGAACACTGTCAAAAAATGAGTTACAAAGCCAGGTTTTTGCCGCAACAACGTTTTATTGCCGGAGAATGGCACTCATTTCGCTAAATCTGTCTATGTTGCTTTACTTATCTGCCCTTTTTCGGCAAAATCTGCGGCAGTTTTTTGAACTACTGAATTTTAATAAGAGGCTGGCACGCTGAATGGCGAAAGAAGATGTAATTGAAATGCAAGGGACTATCCTGGATACCCTGCCAAATACCATGTTTAAGGTCGAGTTAGAAAACGGCCACGTAGTTATTGCCCATATCTCAGGCAAAATGCGTAAAAACTACATTCGCATTCTGACAGGCGACAAAGTCACTGTTGAATTAACTCCTTACGATCTGACCAAAGGTCGCATCGTGTTCCGTCAGCGTTAAGATCGGACGGAACCAGATAGCATTCAGGCTATTTGCTTCATACAGTATAAAGAAAAACCCGGCAATGCCGGGTTTTTCGTATTTTAATAGCTTCACTAAGTTTTAGGCTAGTACAGCCTCTTCGTTGTAATCAAATTCCAGCTCGTCGCCTTTCAGATCTACACGCACATCACCACCATGCGCCAGACGACCAAACAGAATTTCGTTGGCCAAAGGTTTTTTCAGTTGCTCCTGGATCACCCGCGCCATAGGACGGGCCCCCATCGCCTGATCATAACCTTTGTCAGCCAGCCATTGACGGGCGGCACCACTTAACTCCATCGACACTTGTTTTTTATCCAGTTGCACCTGCAGGTCGCAAACAAACTTATCGACAATTTGCAGAATAATATCGCGGGATAAATGTTTAAACCAAATGATGCCATCCAGACGGTTTCTGAACTCAGGGCTAAAAGTCCGGTTAATCTCAGCTAAGGCATCGTGGCTGTGATCCTGTTGTTTAAAACCTATGGTCTTACGCACAGTCTCCTGCACACCGGCATTGGTGGTCATCACCAGAATCACATTGCGGAAGTCGACTTTACGGCCACTGTTGTCGGTTAAAGTACCGTGATCCATCACCTGCAACAAAATGTTGTAAATGTCGGTATGGGCCTTTTCGATTTCATCCAAAAGCACCACTGAATACGGGTGTTTTGATACCGCATCGGTCAGCAAACCGCCCTGATCAAACCCCACATAACCCGGAGGTGCACCTATTAAACGGCTGACCGCATGACGTTCCATATATTCGGACATATCAAAGCGTAACAGCTCCACCCCCATAATTTTGGCCAACTGTTTAGTGACTTCGGTTTTACCTACCCCGGTCGGGCCAGCAAATAAGAAGTTCCCTATAGGCTTTTCTTCATTGCCTAAACCTGAGCGGGATAACCGGATAGCCGAAGTTAAGACTTCAATAGGTTCATCCTGACCAAAAACCACCAGTTTCAGGTTACGGTCTAAGTTGGCCAGCACATCTTTATCAGAAGCCGACACTGATTTCTCCGGAATACGTGCCATTTTGGCAATAATGTGTTCAATTTCCGGCACATTAATCACTTTTTTCCGTTTCGACACAGGCAATAAACGCTGACTGGCACCAGCCTCGTCAATCACGTCTATGGCTTTATCCGGTAAATGCCGCTCATTGATGTATTTGGCAGACAACTCAGCCGCAGCACGCAGCGCTTTTTGGGTGTAACGTACCCCATGGTGCGCTTCGTACCGTTCTTTTAAGCCCAGCAGAATTTGCGTAGTGTCATCCACGCTGGGTTCAATCACATCAATTTTCTGGAAACGGCGCACCAGCGCTGTGTCTTTTTCAAAGATGTTTTTAAATTCCTGATAAGTGGTGGAACCTATACAACGCAGACGGCCACTGGATAACAGAGGTTTAATCAGATTGGATGCATCCATCACACCACCTGAGGCCGCACCAGCGCCAATGACGGTATGAATTTCATCAATAAACAACACTGCATCTTTTTCGCTTTCGATTTCTTTCAGCAAGGATTTTAGGCGTTTCTCAAAATCACCGCGGTATTTAGTACCAGCCAGCAACGAGCCCATATCCAGCGAATAAATAGTGGCATTGGCTATGACGTCCGGTACTTGCTTATTGACGATCCGATACGCCAGACCTTCAGCAATAGCGGTTTTACCTACCCCAGCTTCACCAACCAACAAGGGGTTGTTTTTCTTACGACGGCACAACACCTGAATAGTGCGCTCCAGCTCCATATCACGGCCAACCAAAGGATCGATCTGACCATTTTTTGCCAGAATATTCAGGTTCGCAGTAAAGCTTTCGAGGTATTTATTTTCATCAATCTGTACATCACCGTTTTCATCTTGCTGCTCGTCCTGCTGCTCGATTTTTTCGGTTTTAATCACACCATGGGAAATGTAATTAACGATATCCAGCCGGCTGATGTCGATTTTTTTCAGCAAATAAACGGCCTGTGATTCCTGCTCACTGAAAATAGCCACCAAAACATTGGCACCTGTGACTTCAGACTTACCTGAAGACTGCACATGAAACACAGCTCTTTGCAATACACGCTGAAATCCGAGCGTAGGCTGGGTATCGCGGTCTGCGTCGTCTTCGGGCAACAGAGGGGTGGTTGAATCAATAAAATGCGACAGGTCGAGCCGCAAGCGGTCTATATTGGCACCACAAGACTTTAACGCTTCGCCCGCTGCCGGATTATCCAACAGTGCTAATAATAAATGTTCGACCGTCATGTATTCATGACGTTTTTCCCGCGCAAACCGAAACGCCAGATTTAAGGTTAACTCAAGATCTTTGTTCAACATACAACATCACTCCTAATCCACCTGAGTTACAACAGCAGTTGTTTGGCGTTAAGCCCGCTCCATAGTGCATAACAATGGATGTTCGTGCTCTTTCGCATAAATGGACACTTGCTGAACTTTGGTCTCTGCTACCTCGGCGGTGAATACACCACAAACCGCCATACCTTCGTAATGCACTTTCAACATAATTTCGCTGGCTTTTTCATATTGCATATTAAAAAACCGGGTTAACACATCAATGACAAAATCCATCGGGGTATAGTCATCGTTGTGAAGTATGACTTTATACATGGAAGGAGGTTTCACCTGTTGCCGGGTTTTCTCCACCACTCCATGATCTGTTACGTTGTTTTCTTTATAACCGCTCATAAACTATAGCCACGCCTGTTCAAAGCATCAAAATTGCATTGATGAATTTTTTCATCGGACCCAAAGCCACTACAGGCTTTGCAGCCACTCTGTATCCCTTATCTTATAGATAGTACCTGCAACGCCCCTTTACAAGGGTGTAAAAAACTTGACTAGCTGCACAAATTATCTACAGTAAATGGTGGAGTCTGCCCGCAGCTCCCTGTTGCTCCGCCTTAGAATACAGAATTTAGCTAACTTAGAGAAGGAAGTAGTATGGCTACCGGTAAAGTGAAATGGTTCAATAATGCCAAAGGATTTGGGTTTATTCGTGAAGATGGTCGTGACGAAGACATCTTCGCCCATTATTCAACCATTAACATGGATGGCTACCGTACGCTGAAGGCCGGCCAGGACGTGGTATTTGACCTGTCTGAGGGCCCAAAAGGGTTACATGCAGTAAATATTGCACTGCCAGAAGGCCATAAACCTGAATAAGGTTCTAAAGCTCACTATCCATAGTATGAAATGCCGGCATAAGCCGGCATTTTTCTTTATTCGCTGCCATCCATGGCGCTCCCCCTATCGGGCCATCGTCGCTTCGCTCCAATGTTAAAAAACATTCCCGATGTTTTTTTCCCCTTCGTACTTGAAGCTGCAGCGTTGTTGG
>CAMLSF010000085.1 GCA_946482615.1 uncultured Chromatiaceae bacterium
AGAATCCAAACCGTGAGTGCCCACACAGATGATTGATTGCTTATTGTTAAAGAGCTGTGCTTCACTTGTGAAGCGAAAGTCGTTTATAATCAACGCCTTTCAGTATTTGGTCACTTTGACTTTTTGATTTGCATCAGTCCGTCGCATCGTGTGGTGCGCATTATAGAGATCTCAAAACAAGCCGCAAGATCTTTTTTAAGAAAACTTGATCGACCGCTCACTTATTAGCCGAATCCAGCTTTTTTGTTTAAATTACGTACAAAAACAGCACCTAAAGCTGATCACTTTACGGATCCGGGCTGGATCCAAAGCGATCTATGCTTCCTTTCCTTATAGACCTGGTACATCCCTATAAAGGGTCTTGATGAGTGATACCGATCTGAGCCTTCAACAGGATTTAAAGGATTATTTCCTTTCCCCTTATTTAATAGAGGAAGCAAGATGATTGAAGCTGGATACGAATTTAGGATCAAAGATCAAAACGGTAGCCAAAGGCAGGTATAAGGAGCAACGTTACTGAAACAACAAAATTAAGGCCCCTAACAAAGCGGTACTTATAAATAGATGGGCAGGTATGCAGAAAACAGAAAAAATAA
This sequence comes from uncultured Chromatiaceae bacterium, assembly GCA_946482615.1. Next base: position 597 of record CAMLSF010000085.1, read on the forward strand.
AGCCGGCATGAAGCCGGCTTTATTAATTCACGAATTACTTACTCAGCTGCTGTTTCTTCAACTGGTAATGCAGCACCGGCCACTTCTGGACGGTCTACTAACTCGATGTAAGCCATTGGCGCGTTGTCGCCTGCACGGAAGCCACACTTCAGGATACGAGTGTAACCACCTGGACGGGCGTTATAACGTGGACCTAACACGTTAAATAACAAACCAACTACTTCTTTATCACGTGTACGAGCAAAAGCTAAACGGCGGTTTGCAACGCTATCATTTTTCGCCAGTGTAATCAGAGGTTCGATTACGCGACGTAACTCTTTTGCTTTTGGCAGAGTCGTTTTGATGATTTCGTGCTTCACCAACGAGCTAGCCATGTTGCGGAACATTGCAGTACGGTGACTGCTGTTCCGGTTTAACTGACGACCACTCTTGCGATGGCGCATGATCTATTCCTTCTTACTAAACCAGGAACTGGAATCTGGTTAGTCTTTATTTACCAAACTTGCTGGCGGCCAGTTTTCCAGGCGCATGCCTAAAGATAAACCGCGTGAAGCCAACACGTCTTTGATTTCGGTAAGCGACTTTTTACCCAGGTTTGGCGTTTTCAGCAACTCAACCTCGGTACGTTGTACCAGATCACCGATGTACTGTATCTGCTCTGCTTTTAAGCAGTTAGCAGAACGAACTGTTAACTCTAAATCATCGACCGGACGTAACAGAATCGGATCGAATTCCGGCTTCTCTTCACGTTTTTCTGGCTCGCTCTTGTCGCGTAATTCTACGAAGAATTCCAGCTGTTCAGCCAAAATAGTCGCAGCACGACGAATCGCTTCCTCTGGCTCTACTGTGCCATTGGTTTCCATGTCGATAACCAGCTTGTCCAGGTCAGTACGCTGTTCTACACGAGCAGCTTCAACTGAGTAGGCAATGCGCTCTACCGGGCTGAAAGATGCGTCCAGTAACAGACGACCGATTGGACGTTCGTCATCCTCTGAGGATACGCGGGCCGAAGCCGGAACATAACCACGACCACGTTGAACTTTCAGGCGCATACTGAATTCAGTTTCACCAGTCAGGTTACAAATAACGTGCTCTGGGTTAACGATCACAACACCGTCACCACGCTGGATATCACCAGCAGTTACAGGGCCAGCACCTTTCTTAGTTAAAGTCAGAGTGACTTCGTCTTTGTCTTCCAGGCGGACGGCTAAACCTTTCAGGTTCAGTAAAATATCAATGATATCTTCCTGAACACCTTCTTTGGCGCTGTACTCATGAAGAACGCCGTCGATTTCAACTTCAGTCACAGCACAACCTGGCATAGAAGAAAGTAAAATACGACGCAACGCGTTGCCCAAGGTATGCCCGAAACCGCGCTCAAGTGGTTCCAAAGTAACTTTGGCACGAGTTGGGTTGATTTTTTCGATACCAACTAATCTCGGCTTAAGGAATTCGGTGACAGAACCCTGCATTTTATCCTCTCTTAAGAAAACGCCTTACTACTTAGAGTAAAGCTCGACGATTAACTGTTCGTTGATGTCAGCAGACAAGTCTGAACGCTCTGGAACACGTTTGAAAACGCCTTCCATCTTCTTGGTGTCTACTTCGATCCAAGTTGGTTTTTCGCGTTGTTCAGAAATCTCTAAAGCAGCAACGATACGAGCTTGCTTCTTCGCTTTCTCACGAACAGCGATCACTTGATCAGGTGACACAGCGTAAGATGGGATGTTTACCACAGCGCCATTAACCATAATAGCTTTGTGGCTTACTAACTGACGTGCTTCTGCACGTGTGCTAGCCAGACCCATGCGATAAACCACGTTGTCTAAACGGCCTTCAAGTAACTGAAGTAAGTTTTCGCCAGTGTTACCTTTCAAACGAGCAGCTTCTTTGTAATAGTTACGGAACTGCTTCTCTAATACGCCATAAATACGACGTACTTTTTGTTTTTCGCGTAATTGTAAACCGTAGTCTGATAAACGACCGCGACGAGCGCCGTGCTGACCAGGAGCAGTAGTTAAATTACACTTTGAATCAATTGCTCTTACGCCGCTTTTCAGGAACAGATCTGTACCTTCGCGACGACTTAACTTGAGCTTAGGACCCAAATATCTTGCCATCTTCTTTCTCCAATAATCCTAGAAGCGCTTATTACACGCGACGTTTTTTCGGTGGACGGCAACCATTGTGTGGAATTGGCGTCACGTCGGTGATATTCGTAATGCGGTAACCAGCAGCGTTCAGAGCACGAATCGCTGATTCGCGGCCTGGGCCTGGACCGTTTACAAACACTTCAAGGTTCTTCAGACCATATTCTAACGCGGCAGTACCAGCACGCTCAGCAGCAACCTGTGCAGCAAACGGCGTAGACTTACGCGAACCACGGAAACCAGAACCACCAGCAGTTGCCCAGCAAAGAGCGTTACCCTGGCGATCAGTGATCGTGACTATGGTGTTGTTGAAAGAGGCATGGATATGAGCCATACCGTCAGAAACTTGCTTTTTTACTCTTTTACGAGTACGAACTGGTGCTTTAGCCATGTTTTACCCCGTCCTATTTCTTAATAGCTTTGCGTGGGCCCTTACGGGTACGCGCATTAGTTTTAGTGCGCTGACCACGAACAGGCAGACTACGACGGTGGCGTAAACCACGGTAACAACCCAGGTCCATTAAACGCTTGATGTTTAATGTAATCTCACGGCGTAAGTCACCTTCTACAGTGTACTTACCTACTTCGTCACGAAGAGAGTCAAGCTCTGCATCAGACAAAGAAGAGATTTTGCGAGTTTCTTCAATACCCACTGCAGCTAAGATAGCTTTTGAGCGGGTTTTACCGATACCAAAAACATACGTCAAAGAGATGACAGCATGTTTATTATCGGGGATGTTAATGCCAGCGATACGGGCCACTAACGTTCTCCTATAAAAGATTAAAAGGGTGCCGATTTGAAAAGCCCGTAAGGATACTCAAACGGCGGCCATATTGCAACAATAAGTCGGGGCTAGACTAAAAAGCCTAGCCCTGACCTATGATTTTTTCTGCTGTTAGCCTTGACGTTGCTTGTGCTTAGGCTCTACACAAATTACCCGCACAACGTTGTTGCGCTTGATAACTTTGCAGTTACGGCAGATCTTCTTAACGGAAGCTCGTACTTTCATGACTTAACTCCGCAAAATTACCTTAACGGCCGTAGCCCTTAAGATTTGCCTTTTTAAGTACAGACTCATACTGATGAGACATCAGATGGGTTTGTACCTGTGCCATAAAGTCCATAATAACCACAACGATAATCAGTAAAGATGTACCGCCGAAGTAGAATTGCACGTTCCATGCAACCATCATGAACTCAGGAACCAAACAGATAAAGGTGATATACGCTGCGCCTGCTAAGGTTAAACGTGTCATTACTTTATCAATGTATTTAGATGTCTGCTCACCAGGACGAATACCAGGGATGAAGGCACCGGATTTTTTCAGGTTATCTGCTGTATCACGTGGGTTAAATACCAACGCAGTATAGAAGAAACAGAAAAAGATGATCGCAGCAGCATACAAGACCATATACAGCGGCTGACCCGGAGATAAAGTTAACGCCACTTCCTGCAGGAAGTTAGCAACCATACCTTCGCCTGACCCAAACCAACTGGCAATTGTACCAGGGAACAGGATTATGCTTGAAGCAAAGATTGGTGGTATTACACCAGCCATGTTGACCTTCAGAGGCAAATGACTGCTTTGAGCAGCAAATACCTGACGGCCTTGTTGGCGTTTGGCATAATTAACCACAATGCGACGTTGACCGCGTTCGAAGAAAACTACGAACCAGGTAACCGCAACAACAATGGCTCCAATCGCTAATAAAAGCAAAAAGTGCAAATCGCCTTGACGTGCCTGCTCAATCGTCTGACCAATGGCAGACGGGAAGCCAGCAACAATACCGGTGAAAATCAGCAACGAAATACCATTACCAATACCACGTTCAGTAATTTGCTCACCTAACCACATTAAAAACATGGTGCCGGTAACCAAACTGATCACAGCAGTGATTGTAAAACCAATACCTGGGTTTACGACTAAACCCGGCATCAGATTTGGCAAGCCGGTAGAAATACCGATCGCCTGGACTATTGCCAATCCTAAGGTACCGTAACGTGTATACTGATTGATTTTGCGCTTGCCTGCTTCACCTTCCTTCTTCAGTTCAGCCAGCGTGGGATGAACCACGGTTAACAACTGAACAATAATAGAAGCAGAAATGTAAGGCATAATGCCAAGTGCAAATACAGATGCACGCTCAAGGGCGCCACCGCTGAACATGTTAAACATTTCAACGATGGTGCCTTTTTGTTGCTCGAATAATTGAGCCAGCACGGCGGCGTCAATTCCAGGAATTGGCACAAATGAGCCTAACCGAAAAACGATTATGGCTAACAGTACGAACAACAGACGGGATTTCAGCTCGCTGAAGCCGCCTTTTGCACTTTTTGTATCCGAACCTGGTTTTGCCATCGCGTACTATCCTTATTATTCTTCGACTTTGCCGCCAGCGGCTTCAATCGCAGCACGCGCACCTTTAGTAACGCTTAAGCCTTTAACTGTTACCGGGCGAGTGATCTCACCAGACAACACAACTTTAGCGAACTTAACGGTACGAGAAATGATATTAGCTTCCATCAGGCTTGCTAAATCAGCTACATCACCAGCTACAGCTGTCAGTTCGTGTAAACGAACTTCTGCAGATACTAAGCCTTTACGTGATGTAAAACCGAACTTAGGCAGACGTTGTTTCAGAGGCATTTGACCGCCTTCGAAACCTGGACGTACTTTACCGCCTGAGCGAGATTTCAAACCTTTATGACCACGGCCACCAGTCTTGCCTAAGCCAGAACCGATACCACGACCTAAACGGCGTTTCTCTTTTTTAGCACCTGGTGCAGGAGATAACGTATTTAAAAACATTTATTACTCCTCCACTTTAACCATGTAATACACAGTGTTGATCATACCGCGCACTGAAGGTGTATCTTCCAGTGTGACAGTGTGACCAATACGGCGTAAGCCTAAACCTACTAAAGTCGCTTTGTGCTTCGGTAAACGACCGATGCTTGACTTAGTTTGGGTTACTGTAACAGTCTTTTTAGACATGGCAAATTACCCCAGAATGTCGTCAACGCGTAAGCCACGCTTCGCAGCAACCTGAGCAGGCGATTTGATCGCTGACAGGGCGTTGATAGTAGCGCGAACTACGTTGATTGGGTTGGTTGAGCCGTAGCACTTAGACAGAACGTTCTGTACACCTGCTACTTCTAACACTGCGCGCATTGCACCACCGGCGATGATACCAGTACCTTCAGACGCCGGCTGCATATACACGTTGGAACCAGCGTGGATACCTTTAACCGGGTGGTGAAGAGTGTTACCGTTTAACTCAACTTGAGTCATGTTACGACGAGCTTTTTCCATTGCCTTTTGAATAGCAGCTGGTACTTCGCGCGCTTTACCGTAACCGAAACCGATACGACCATTACCGTCACCCACTACTGTTAAAGCGGTGAAGGAGAAAATCCGGCCACCTTTAACAACTTTGGAAACACGGTTAACAGCAACCAGCTTCTCTTGTAAATCAGATTGTTGTTTAGCTTCTACGTTAGCCATGATCTACTCCTAGAATTGAAGACCGGCTTCACGCGCCGCATCAGCTAATGCCTGCACACGACCGTGATACTGGAAACCGCTACGGTCAAAAGCACATTTACTGATGCCTTTAGCCACTGCACGTTCAGCAATCGCTTTACCTACAGCTTTAGCAGCGTCGATATTACCGGTGTACTTCAATGATTCACGGATTGATGCTTCAACAGTGGAAGCAGCAACAATCACTTCAGCATTTGGTGCGATAAGCTGGGCGTAAATGTGACGTGGTGTACGATGTACAACCAGGCGGTTCGCACCTTGTTCGATAATTGTTCTGCGAACGCGTTTAGCGCGGCGCAGACGAGCAAGTTTCTTATCCATCGTCCTACCCTACTTTTTCTTCGCTTCTTTACGACGCACGTTTTCGTTAGCGTAGCGAACACCTTTACCTTTATAAGGCTCTGGTTTACGGTACGCGCGGATGTTTGCAGCAACTTGACCAACTAATTGCTTGTCAGAACCTTTCACCAACACTTCTGTCTGAGAAGGAGTTTCGATCGTGATACCAGCTGGTACTTCGAACGCAACAGGGTGAGAAAAGCCCAGGCTCAGGTTTAATACTTTGCCTTCTGCTTTTGCACGGTAACCAACACCAACCAATTCCAGTTTCTGAGTGTAACCTTCGGTCACACCAATCACTAAATTGTTGATCAACGCGCGAGCGGTACCCGCTTGTGCGTCAGCGTTTGCGATGCCGTCGCGAGGGTTAGTACGCAGTACATTACCTTCAACAACAACTTCGACTGCAGGGTTAACGTTCAACGTTAACTCGCCATTTTTACCCTTTACTGTCAGGTTTTGGCCATTCAGTGTAATTGTTACACCTGCAGGAACCGTGACGGGGGCCTTAGCAACACGAGACATAGTTACCCTCCGTTACGCTACATAGCCGATGATTTCACCACCGATACCAACCTTGCGCGCAGCACGGTCAGTCATTAGCCCTTTAGATGTAGACACGATAGCTACACCTAAACCACCCATTACTTTTGGTAATTCGCCACGTTTCTTATAGATACGCAGACCTGGACGGCTAACACGATCGATAGTTTCAATTACTGATTTGCCCTGGAAATACTTTAATGTAACTTCCAGCTCTGCCTTAACATCAGCAGATACAACGAAATCTTCGATGTAACCTTCGTCTTTTAATACTTTCGCGATGGCAACCTTCAATTTTGAAGATGGCATCTTAACCGCAAACTTTTTGGCAGCTTGGCCGTTGCGGATGCGAGTAAACATATCCGCTACTGGATCTTGCATGCTCATAGCTGTTACTCCCGTGATTCTTACCAGCTAGCCTTACGAAGGCCAGGAATTTCACCGCGCATCGCTGCTTCACGTACCTTGATCCGGCTCATGCCGAATTTACGAAGATAACCGTGAGGACGACCTGTTACACGACAACGATTACGTTGACGCGAAGGGCTTGAATCACGCGGTAACGACTGCAGCTTCAGAACTGCTGCCCAACGGTCTTCGTCAGAAGTCGCCGGATTTGCAATCAGATCTCTCAGTGCATGACGTTGCTCAGCGTATTTGGCTACCAGTACCGCACGCTTTGCTTCGCGCGCTTTCATTGATTGTTTTGCCATGACCCTACACCTTATTTCTTGAATGGGAAGTTAAACGCGGCAAGTAATGCACGCCCTTCATCATCAGTACGAGCTGTAGTAGTGATAGTGATATCTAAACCACGTACCGCATCTACTTTATCGTAATCGATTTCAGGGAATATGATTTGCTCACGAACGCCCATGCTGTAGTTACCACGGCCGTCAAACGACTTAGGATTCACACCGCGGAAGTCGCGGATACGAGGAATAGCAATAGATACTAAACGCTCGAAGAAATCCCACATACGTTCGCCACGCAGGGTCACTTTTGCACCAATAGGGTAGCCTTCACGGATTTTGAAACCAGCTACTGATTTACGAGCCTTGGTCACCAATGGCTTTTGGCCAGAGATAGCAGTTAAATCTGCTACTGCGTTCTCAAGGATCTTCTTATCAGCTACTGCTTCACCCACACCCATGTTCAGTGTGATTTTAACAATCCGAGGGACTTGCATGACGCTCGTGTAGCCGAACTGTTTGAACAGCTCTGGAACTACGGTGTCTTTATAAATTTCATGCAGTTTCGCCATCGTATTACTCCAATAGCAATTAAATTACTTCGTTATTCGATTTGAAGAAGCGAACTTTTTTGCCATCTTCAAAACGGAAACCTACACGATCAGCCTTTCCAGTTTTTGGATTGAAGATCGCTACATTTGAAACGTGAATTGAGGCTTCTTTCTCAACGATGCCACCTGGGGTGTTCAACGCTGGGATTGGCTTCTGGTGTTTCTTAACGAAATTAACGCCAGAAACATAAACACGGCCTTCAGCTACTAAAACTTTCAGAACCTTGCCAGTTTTGCCTTTGTCCTTACCAGTAAGAACAATAACCTCATCATCACGACGGATTTTATTAGCCATTGTGACTCCTTACAGTACTTCTGGGGCCAGAGAAACGATCTTCATGAACTTATCGCCACGAAGTTCGCGCGTTACCGGTCCAAAAATACGTGTACCGATCGGTTCCAGCTTGGCGTTTAATAACACCGCTGCATTGCGATCAAAACGGATTAATGACCCGTCCTGACGACGTACGCCTTTGCGTGTACGCACCACCACAGCATTCAGAACGTCACCTTTTTTGACCTTACCGCGAGGAATTGCTTCCTTAACGGTGATCTTGATAACGTCACCAATTGCTGCATAACGGCGATGCGAACCACCTAAGACCTTAATACACATTACGCTGCGCGCGCCGCTGTTGTCTGCGACTTCCAGCATAGATTGCATCTGGATCATCTTAGTGCTCCGCTATTCCACTACTATAACCCTCTCGGGTTACGCTGCTTTCGACTATAAACTACCCCCAACAAAAGGGCGCGTGATTATAACAGCACTTTTGTACAAATGGTAGCCTTTAGTCGAACGAGAAAAAAACGGCCCCGAAGGGCCGTTTTCGCTTACATCTTATTGATTAAGATGCAGATTCGACGACAGAAACCAGAGTCCATGACTTCGTCTTGGACAGAGGACGGCATTCGCGAATAGTCACGATGTCGCCTTCTTTACACTGATTTGTCTCATCATGTACGTGCAGTTTGGTAGTACGTGTGATGAATTTCCCATAGATTGGGTGCTTCACGTGACGTTCGATAGCAACAGTAATAGACTTGTCCATTTTGTTGCTGATCACTTTACCTTGCAGGGTACGGGTGTTTTTTTCGCTCATTAGGCACCTGCCTTCTCGGTTAAGATAGTCTTAACACGCGCGATATCGCGACGCACTTGCTTTAACAAATGAGTCTGAGCCAGCTGACCTGTAGCTGCTTGCATGCGCAGGTTGAACTGCTCACGTAATAAGCCCAGTAATTCAGCGTTTAACTCTTCAACGCTTTTTACTTTCAGTTCGCTTGCTTTCATTACAATACCGTCCGCGTTACAAAGGTTGTCTTAAATGGAAGTTTGGCTGAAGCCAATGCGAATGCATGACGAGCCAGCTCTTCCGACACACCGTCCATTTCATACAGGACTTTGCCAGGTTTAATCTGGCAAACCCAATATTCCACGCTACCTTTACCACTACCCATACGAACTTCGAGTGGTTTTTCCGTCATTGGTTTGTCCGGGAACACGCGGATCCAGATTTTACCAACACGTTTAACGGCACGAGTCATGGCACGACGTGCAGATTCGATTTGACGTGAAGTCATTTGACCACGTTCAACTGCTTTAAGTGCATAAGTACCGAAACTGACTTTGTCGCCTACCAGCGCCATGCCACGGTTACGTCCTTTGTGCACTTTACGAAATTTAGTACGTTTTGGTTGCAACATCGCTCAATACTCCTACTTAGCCTTGCGCGGAGCCGGTTTTTTCGGCGCCTTAGGCTGTTTGTCGTTGTTGGCGTTCGCGTTGTTGTTCAATGGCAGAGCTCCTAAGATCTCGCCTTTGAAAATCCAAACTTTCACACCAATGATACCGTAAGTAGTTAAAGCTTCTGATGTTGAGTAATCGATATCAGCACGCAGAGTGTGCAGTGGCACACGGCCTTCACGATACCATTCATCACGAGCAATCTCAGCACCGCCTAAACGGCCGCTGACCTGAACTTTGATACCTTTAGCGCCTAAACGCATAGCATTCTGTACCGCACGCTTCATAGCGCGACGGAACATAACACGGCGTTCCAGCTGGCTGCTGATAGAGTCAGCAACTAATTTAGCATCTAATTCCGGCTTACGGATTTCAGAGATATTGATCTGAGCAGGCACACCAGCGATAGTCGCTACGGCTTTGCGCAGTTTTTCAACGTCTTCACCTTTTTTACCGATGATCACGCCTGGACGAGCAGTGTGAATAGTCACACGGATGCTTTTCGCAGGACGTTCGATATCGATCCGGCTTACTGAAGCGGCTTTCAGTTCTTTTGTCAGGTACTGACGAACTTTAAAGTCACCAACCAGGAAGTCCGGGAAGTCTTTTGTATTCGCGTACCAGGTTGAGCTCCAAGGCTTAGTGATACCTAGGCGAATACCATTAGGATGTACTTTCTGTCCCATTTCTCACTCCTAGTTATCAGCTACAACCACAGTAATGTGGCTGGTACGCTTGACGATACGGTCAGCACGGCCTTTAGCACGTGGCTTAATCCGCTTCATTGACGGACCTTCGTCAACAAACACAGTTTTCACTTTTAAAGTGTCGATATCGGCACCTTCGTTGTGTTCTGCGTTCGCAATGGCTGATAAAAGAACCTTTTTAACTAACTCAGCCGCTTTTTTCGGGCTGTAAGTTAAAACATTCAACGCCTTATCAACTGACAGACCGCGGATTTGGTCAGCGACCAAACGGGCTTTCTGTGCAGAAGAACGGGCAAATTTGTGTTTAGCTAATGCTTCCATTTATTTACCCCTTAGCGCTTCTTGGCCTTTTTGTCGGCTGCGTGACCACGGTAAGTACGAGTAGGTGAGAACTCACCTAACTTGTGACCAACCATCTCTTCTGAGACAAGTACTGGTACATGCTGACGACCATTATGGACAGCGATGGTCAAACCGATCATTTGTGGAATGATCATTGAACGACGGCTCCAAGTCTTAATAGGCTTCTTGTCACCGCTTTCCAACGCTTTCTCTACCTTCTTCAACAAGTGAAGGTCGATAAATGGACCTTTCTTGAGAGAACGTGGCATGGCAATTCCTCACATTAAATTATTTGTCACGACGACGGACAATGAACTTGTCAGTACGCTTGTTCGAACGGGTTTTGTAACCTTTGGTTGGTACACCCCATGGTGTAACCGGGTGACGGCCACCAGAAGTTTTACCTTCACCACCACCGTGAGGGTGGTCTACCGGGTTCATTACCACACCACGCACTGTTGGGCGGATACCGCGCCAACGCATCGCACCGGCTTTACCGTATTGACGCAGCATGTGTTCGGCGTTGCCGATTTCGCCGATAGTTGCACGGCAGTCAGCCAGAACTTTGCGCATTTCACCGCTGCGTAAACGCAGAGTAACGTACGCGCCGTCACGCGCCAGGATCTGGGCGAATGCACCAGCTGAACGCATTAATTGGCCGCCTTTACCAGGCTTCAGTTCGACGTTGTGGACGATTTGACCCACTGGGATGTTGCGCAGTGGCATAGTATTACCAGATTTAATTGGTGAATCTAAGCCTGACTGTACTGTATCACCGGCTTTTAAGCCTTTTGGTGCCAGGATGTAACGACGCTCGCCGTCTGCATACAACACCAGAGCGATGTTAGCAGTACGGTTTGGATCGTATTCCAGGCGCTCAACTTTAGCTGGGATACCATCTTTATTACGTTTGAAATCAACCAGACGGTAGTGTTGCTTATGACCACCACCGATATGGCGAGTAGTAATACGACCGTGGTTGTTACGACCACCAGTTTTAGTATTCTTCTCTAACAAAGGTGCGTATGGCTTGCCTTTGTACAGGTCTGGGTTCACGACTTTTAAGACGTGACGACGACCAGGTGACGTAGGTTTACACTTAACAAGTGCCATTTCCTAACTCCTCTAATTACTCAGCGCCGCCAACAAAATCAAGTTCGCTGCCTTCTTTAAGAGTCACGTAAGCTTTTTTCCAATCGCTACGCTGACCAGTACGCATACCAGTGCGCTTAGTCTTGCCCTTAACATTAACAGTGCGAACACCAACAACTTCTACTTCAAATAATTTTTGAACAGCAGCTTTGATGTCAGCTTTAGTAGCAGTAGTAGCTACTTTGAACACGATAGTGTTGTTGGTTTCTGCCGCAATTGTGCTCTTTTCAGACACGTGCGGAGCCAGAATCACTTTCAGTAAACGTTCTTCACGGATCATGCTAACATCTCCTCGATTTGCTTAACTGCAGCAGCAGTCATGACAACTTTGTCGAAGGCGATTAAGCTGACTGGGTCGATACCGTGAACATCACGTACGTCAACCTTGTACAGGTTGCGTGCTGATAAGAACAGGTTTTCGTCAACTTCGTCAGTCACGATTAAAACGTCTTTCAGTTCCATCGCTTTTAACTTAGCTGTTAGTTCTTTCGTTTTCGGAGTTTCAACAACAAAGTTTTCAACCACGATTAAACGTTCTTGACGAACTAATTCAGACAAAATGCTCATGATCGCGCCACGATACATCTTTCTGTTTACTTTCTGGCTGTGATCTTGTGGCTTAGCCGCAAACGTCACACCACCGCCACGCCATATTGGGCTACGGATTGTACCAGCACGGGCACGACCTGTACCCTTCTGGCGCCATGGCTTCTTACCGCCACCGCGTACTTCTGAACGTGTCAGTTGAGCACGTGTACCTTGACGGGCACCAGCTGCATAAGCAACTACTACCTGGTGTACCAATGCTTCGTTGAACTCACGTCCAAAGGTAGCTTCGGAAACTTCAAGAACGCCTTTAGCGTCTCTTAATGCTAATTCCATCACTCATCTCCTCCAGACGTTAGCCTTTGACCGCAGGTTTAACAATCACATCACCACCGATAGCACCAGGGACAGCGCCCTTCACTAACAGGATGTTGCGAGCTGCGTCTACACGTACAACTTCCAGAGACTGGACTGTTACACGCTCGGCACCCATGTGTCCGGCCATTTTTTTACCTTTGAATACTTTACCTGGTGATTGGTTTTGACCAATAGAACCTGGTACACGGTGAGATAAAGAGTTACCGTGCGTAGCATCCTGAGTACGGAAATTCCAGCGCTTAACAGTACCGGCAAAACCTTTACCTTTTGATGTGCCAACGACATCAACTTTTTTCGTCTCTGCGAAAACTTCAACAGTAATCTCGCTACCAACAGCGATGTCAGCACCTTCGTTATCCTGCAGGCGGAATTCCCACAGACCACGACCAGCTTCGACACCAGCTTTTGCAAACTGACCAGCATCTGGCTTGTTCAGGCGAGAAGCCTTAACAGTGCCAGCAGTCACTTGCAGTGCGCTATAGCCATGAACGTCTTGCGTTTTAATGGCAGTAACGCGGTTTGGTGTTGCTTCGATTACGGTTACTGGAATTGATACGCCATCTTCAGTGAAGATGCGGGTCATTCCCACTTTACGACCGATTAGACCGATAGCCATATCCTAAACCTCTCTAAAAACCTGTCTGATTAGCCCAGGCTGATTTGAACGTCAACGCCAGCAGGCAGATCTAAACGCATCAGAGCATCAACAGTCTTTTCTGTTGGTTCAACGATGTCGATTAAACGCTTGTGGGTACGGATTTCGTACTGGTCACGTGCATCTTTATTCACGTGAGGAGAAATCAATACAGTGAAACGTTCCTGGCGAGTCGGAAGTGGGATAGGACCACGAACCTGCGCGCCCGTACGCTTAGCTGTGTCAACGATTTCCATAGTTGACTGATCGATCAAACGGTGATCGAACGCTTTCAGACGGATGCGAATCCTTTGATTACTCATAAACCAAAGCCTCAAAGAGCAAAAAGAGCAAAATAAAACAGAAGCTTTCTTACCCATCGCTAGATGGAAGAATGCCCCTGCACCAATGTAACGTTTGCTCCCCAATCGGGAGCACTGTTGTCGTTAACCAATTCAATTGCTGGTTAACCCGCCTGCCAAAGTTATGGCTGGCCGCGCATTATACTCAACTGATAGAGAAAGACAACCCCCGCTGATTAATTAACCGGCAGGGGTGAGTGGCTCAGGGTAAAAACCAGTCAGAACAACCTTGGTTCTGCGGATGACAGCTCTGCAGGGAACTGATCGATTAAGCTGAACAGGCTTTCAATACGGGGCAATACTCTGCTGTAGTAAAACTTGGCTTTGAGTTGTTTGGACCGGATGAAATCGTCACTGTGTTTAGTCGCATCTAACACAGCTTCCATCTTGTCCCACATTAGCGCATAAAGCAGGTAACCTGTTAAATCCAGATAGTCATTTGCCACCCAGGATAAAAGTTCAGGCTGGACCTTAGCCCGCTCCAGCAAAAAGACTGTTGCTGACTTAAAGCGCTCTGACGCGCGGGCGATTTGAGCTTTTGCTGAACCTGATAAACCTGCAGTGAGCTCATCGATCAGATCTAATAATACGGCGGCTTGATCCGACGCCACTTTACGCAGCATAAAGTCAGCCGCCTGAATGCCGTTCGTGCCTTCATAAATCTGGGCGATGCGGACATCTCGGACCAACTGCTCCATGCCCCATTCACGGATATAGCCATGACCACCAAATACTTGCTGGGCCGTAATACAGGCATCCAGCCCTCTGTCCGTCATAAAGGCTTTAGTCACTGGTGTCAGTAAATTCGCTCTGGCTTGCGCTTTCGCATCTTGTGCAAATTTCGCCTGATCCAATAAGTGCCCAACATAAACACTAAAGGCCCGGCCCGCCTCATTGATACTGCCGATATTCAGCAGCATACGTTTCACATCAGGGTGGCCAATAATAGGGTCGGCTTTATTGCCATCTTTTGTTATGGTTCTGCCCTGCAGGCGATCATTGGCATAAGCCAGTGCATTCTGGTAAGCACGTTCTGCTGCACCTAAGCCCTGGCTCCCCATGGCCAGACGCTCATAGTTCATCATGGTAAACATACAAGCCAGGCCTTTGTGCGGCTCACCAATCAGGTAGCCCTCGGCACCATCAAAGTTCATCACACAAGTGGCTGAACCATGAATACCCATCTTGTGTTCAACCGAACTGCAGATCAGGCTATTACGTTCACCCAGATTACCATTCGCATCCACTTTAAACTTCGGCACTAAGAACAGGGAGATACCGCGACTGCCGGCCGGAGCGTCCGGTAACTTAGCCAGCACCAGGTGAATAATATTGTTTGTCAGATCATGCTCACCTGCAGTGATAAAGATTTTTTCGCCGCTGATACGGTAACTGCCATCAGCTGTTGGTTCTGCCTTAGTACGCATAATGCCCAAGTCGGAGCCGGCATGAGATTCGGTCAGGCACATAGTACCTGACCATTCACCACTGTATAACTTCGGCAAGTACAAGGCTTTGGTTGCCTCATCGGCGTGTTGTAATAAAGCCACGCAGGCCCCTGATGTCAGGCCAGGATATAAAGAAAAAGCGATATCAGCACTACACATCATCTCGTCGTACAAACCTGACAAACTTTTAGGCATGCCCATGCCACCGTATTGTGGGTCGCCGGACAAGCCAGTCCAGCCACCTTCACACAATAGCTGATAGCATTCTTTGTAATGAGAGGGAGTCGTCACTTCGCCTGATACACAAGACACACCCTGCCCGTCTGCAGCCGCAGCTAAAGGCGCAATTTTTTCGGCAGTAATTTTTGCGGCTTCTTCCAGAATAGCTGCTGCTGTATCTGCATCGATCAGTTCAGCCAGTTCTGCTTGCTGTTGCCAGAACTGTTGGACCTGCCAAACATCAAATAATTGGAAGGACATATCGGCCAGCGGCGCTTGGTAGTGACTCACACGAACTCTCCTTATAAACCCTTAATGGTCGGATGAGCTAGTTCTAGCATGTTCACCAGGCAAATTCAAACAAACGTTTGAATTTATCGTTACAAAACAAGGTGGCAATCAAACTAATGTTGTTGGGATAAAAAAAGGCCCCGAAGGGCCTTTTTTAAAGTTCTGACAATTAAGCCAGTACTTTAGATACTACACCAGCACCTACTGTGCG
>CAMLSF010000086.1 GCA_946482615.1 uncultured Chromatiaceae bacterium
CTTCCAGGCGTTGACCCAGATACTGATCCTCTATAGAGCGGAAGGTATCCAGAAATTCTTTGGTTAACTGCTCTTCAGCAACCTGATGATCCCACAGCGCCAGTTTGACCAAAATATTGTATTCAGGCGTATCACGCCAATGTTCCAGCAACTGCGCCGTGGTCAGCTCAGGCTGAGCTAATAAGGTCTGCTGCACTGTCAGCAACAACTGAATACCAGGTAAATTCGCTTCCGCCAGCTCTGGAGCCAAAGGCATGACTTTGGCAAGAGGCGGGTACTGCAACAACAGAGCTATAGCCCGGCGCATTGGCGTAATTTTTGTTGCTACAGGCGCTTTGCCCTGCACTTTGGTTTGGTTTTTGGCCGCTGTATTTTGCTGCGACGATTTACCAACCAGCGAGCCTAGTGTTTCAAACAAGGCATCGCGATAAAATTCACTTGGAATTTGTTTAATCAGCTCGTTGCCTTTCACCCACAAGGCGGATTTGCCGGCATCGCTGTTTAAGTCTAACTCTTTGGCCAGATGGTCAAATAAATACTGACCTAAAGGCATGGCCTGTTCCAGACGATGTAAAAAGGCCTCTTTGCCTTCTTTCTGCACCAGCGAATCCGGGTCTTCGCCGTCCGGTAAAAATACAAAATTCAGTTCAACGCCGTCTTTTAAATGCGGTAAAGCACTTTGTAAAGCGCGCCATGCCGCATCGCGGCCTGCTCTGTCGCCGTCGTAACAGCAAGTCACAGTGCTGGTCAGGCGGAATAAGGTATGCATGTGATCTGGGGTCGTGGCGGTGCCTAAACAAGCCACAGCAAAAGATATTCCTTGCTCGGCCAGACCTACCACGTCCATATAACCTTCAACAATCAACACCCGATTCAGCCTGTCCTGGCTTTGTCTGGCTTCATATAAGCCATAAAGTTCACGGCCTTTATGGAAAAGCCGGGTCTCAGGTGAGTTTAGATACTTAGGCGTACCTTCACCTATCACCCTGCCGCCAAAACCTATCACTCTGCCGCGTTTATCCCGGATCGGAAACATCAGCCGGTCGCGGAAAAAATCGTATTCACGACCCTGATCATTGCGGTTGATCAGTTTAATCTCAAACAGCTGATCCCGGGCTGAACGTGAAGCGCCTAACTGCTTTAACACAAAATCCCAGCTGTCCGGTGCGTAACCTATACCGTATTTTGTTGCTGTGGCCTCTGATATTCCACGTTTCTGTAAATAGGCTGCAGCATGAGCCTGTTGCTTCAGTTGTTGCTGATACAAATCTGCCGCTTTTTGCATCTGGCTGTAATCATCGGCCTGAGCTTGCGGATACTGCTTACCACTGCCTTGTTCGCGTGGTATCTCTAAATGATGCTGCTTCGCCAGTTCTTCAATGGCTTCTACAAATTCAAGCTGTTCATACGCCATCATAAAACTGATGGCATTGCCGTGAGCGCCACAACCAAAGCAATGGTAAAACTGTTTATCGCTACTTACGGTAAAAGAAGGGGATTTTTCGTTATGGAAAGGGCAACAAGCCTGGTAATTCTTACCGGCCTTTTTTAACGGAACTCTGTGATCAATCAGTTCCACTATATCTGTACGAGCTAATAAGTCGTCGATAAAGTGTCTTGGGATTTGTCCTGCCACCTTTTTCCTCATCTACTGAATAGACCCAGGCAACTTGATGTTGCAGGGAGGCGACAAGCTCGTGAGACCCAGGAGCATAGATACACTATGTGACTGGGGCGAATGAGCGCAGTCAACAAAGCTGCAGCTTCAAGTGCGACGGGTATACAGAAAAAGACAAGCCGTGCTAGGGGCACGGCGTGCAGTAGTTCAGCTAGAAGCTTAACTCAAGCGAGCTTTAATAACCTGACTTAAAACGGCCATATCAGTACGGCCCTGAACCTGTGGTTTTAAATGAGCCATAACTTTCGCCATGTCTTTTATTCCAGAGGCTGCAACAGCAGTGATCGCCTGTTGCACTAAATCATCCAGCTCAGCCTGAGATAAGGCTTGTGGCAAAAACTGTTCTACGATTACGATTTCTGCTAATTCAATATCAGCTAAATCTTGCCGACCTGCTGCACTGTATTGACTGGCTGATTCCTTGCGTTGTTTCACCATTTTGGTAAGAACTGCAATGATGTTGGTGTCATCAGGCACCATCTGCGAGTCAATGTGACGTTGTTTGATTTCAGCTAAAGCTAAACGAATAGTACCAAGACGCAGTTTGTCTTTGGCACGCATTGCATCTTTTTGAGCTTCTTGCAGCTGTTCTAACAACGCCATAGGTCAGGCAATAATCTTAGTAAAGCTTGATGCGACGAGCGTTTTCGCGAGAAAGCTTTTTCATGTGGCGCTTAACAGCAGCAGCTTTCTTACGCTTACGAACCCAAGTTGGCTTCTCGAAAAATTCTTTAGCGCGTACATCAGCTAATACGCCAGCTTTTTCACAAGAGCGCTTGAAACGACGTAAAGCTACGTCAAATGGTTCGTTTTCTTTTACTTTAACAACAGGCATTAAATTCTCACCTCGGTCAACTCTGGTTAGTGTCTAACCAATACGATTAAAAATGGTGCGGCATTTTACTCAAAAGCCACCCCCAATGTAAAGCAATAAGTGTTGTGCTGGTGATGATGCTCGGATCCCAGTACAATTCGCCGCGTAGCATATAGGTAAGGGGAGTAAAATGCGAGTACTTGGCATAGAAACATCTTGTGATGAAACCGGCATCGCTGTGTATGACGAAAAGCGCGGTCTGTTAAGTCATGTGTTGTATAGCCAGATCCCTCTGCATGCCGATTATGGCGGGGTAGTGCCTGAACTGGCTTCGCGTGATCATATCCGCAAAACATTGCCTTTAATTCAACAGGCGTTAAAAGACGCGGGTTGTGAAGCGTCTGAGATAGATGGCGTAGCATACACCGCAGGCCCGGGTTTAGCAGGCGCCTTGTTAGTGGGCGCTGCCATAGGTCGCAGTTTAGCTTTTGCCTGGGGCAAACCAGCGCTGGCAGTGCATCATATGGAAGGTCATTTATTAGCGCCTATGCTGGAAGAAAATCCACCGGAGTTTCCTTTTATCGCTTTGTTAGTCTCAGGAGGCCATACCCAACTGGTGCGGGTGGATGGCATAGGCCAGTACCAGTTGTTGGGCGAATCTGTGGATGACGCAGCAGGTGAGGCTTTTGATAAAACCGCTAAATTGATGGGCTTAGATTATCCGGGCGGGCCTTTATTAGCCAAGTTAGCCACTCAGGGTCAGGCCGATAAATATGCCTTTCCACGTCCGATGACAGACAGACCAGGCTTAAATTTCAGTTTCAGTGGTTTAAAAACTGCGGCGGCGAATGTGATAGCGGCCGAAGGAAAAAGTCCTGAAGTGCAAGCCGATATAGCGGCCTCCTTTCAGCAGGCTGTGGTGGACACTCTGGTATTAAAGTGTCGTCGTGCTTTAAAAGAGCAACGCTTAAAACGTTTAGTAGTGGCCGGTGGGGTCAGTGCCAATACATCTTTGCGCGAACAACTGGAAGTGTTACTGAAAAGCTTAAAAGGTGAAGTCTATTATCCGCGCAAAGAATTTTGCACTGACAATGGCGCTATGATTGCTTTTGCTGGCTTTCAGCGTTTAAAAGCAGGACAACAGCAGGACCTGACTATAGGCGTAACGCCACGTTGGCCTATGGAACAATTACCAGCGCTTTAATTCAACTTTATTCTTGTTCGGGATTCTGAGCTTTGGTTTTACGGTTTTTGTGCCAGACCTTGGTTTCCTGACCATGCCAGAGCCTGATGATATTGTCTTTGTGACGGATAATAATCAGCAGGCTCAGCATAGACACAGGAATGGTATACAAGGGTTTGATAAACCAGGTGAACAGAGGTGCCAGGCTGACGGTGACAATAGCGGCTAATGACGAATAGCCAGTCGCGCCAACCAGCATCATCCAGGTGGAAATCAATAATCCGGCCAGATCCAGGCCTATAGGCATCATACTACCAAAGGCTGTCGCGACCGCTTTACCACCTTTAAAACCAAAAAAGAGCGGGAATATATGACCTAAGCAGGCGCAGACCGCGATCATGCCTAAATAAAAAGCTTCAATGCCTAAAAAGTAAGAACCCCAAACCGGAATAGTGCCTTTGAGCACATCAAACACCAGCACCATAGCGGCTGGCACTGCACCACCTAAACGTAACACGTTGGTTGCGCCCGGATTACCTGAACCATGAGTACGCGGGTCCGGCAGCCTGAACAGTCGGCTGACCAGAATAGCAGACGAGATTGAGCCGCTTAAATAAGCTATCAGCATCAAAATCGCTATGGTAGGGGTCATGGATTAAGGTTCCTCAGTCCGGCAAAGTACGCTAAAATCGCGTCCTGTTTAATAAGTTGCTCAGGGTATAGGCTTTTTTAGTATTTGCCTATCCGACCAGCCTACCTGAAACAAGTCTTTAACAAAAGCGGAAATCTATGACGGATATAGTTTTTATCAGGCAATTCAAGGTTCAGACCGTAATAGGGGTGTATGACTGGGAAAAAGCCATACAGCAGACGCTGGAGTTTGATTTGGAACTGGCAACCGATATCCGCCAGGCCGCTGCGACCGACGATTTGCAATACACCCTGGATTACAGTGCTGTGTGTGAAGCTATTGCAGAGCTGTGCCAGCAACCTCATGAATTGATTGAAACTGTGGCTGAAAAAGTCGCAGCTATGGTGTTGGACAAATTTCCGACTAAAGCAGTCAAAGTGACGATCGCCAAACCTGCAGCCGTTCCCGCTGCGGCCAGTGTCGGCGTATCTATTTGCCGTGGAAGCTGGTAATGGCGCTGATCTATATCAGTATTGGCAGCAATATAGAGCGGGAGCTGCATATCAGCGCCGCTTATCTGGAGCTTTGTGCATTATTCGGTGAAATTCGCTGCTCTGCTGTGTACGAAAGTGAAGCTGTGGGTTTTGCTGGTGATGCGTTTTACAATCTGGTGGCTGAAGCCAACACCCATTTGTCTGTAGCTGACTGTGTGGCTGCCTTTAAAGCGATAGAACAAAAATATGGCAGGCCTGCGAAATCACCTAAATTTTGTGGCAAACGGCTGGATCTGGATTTATTGACTTATGATCAACTGGTTTGCACAGCACCTGTTGAATTACCGCGCGATGAAATCACCAAAAACGCTTTTGTGTTATTGCCTTTATCTGAACTGGCGCCAGAGCAGACTCATCCGCTGACAGGCCAAAGCTATCAGCAGATGTGGCAGCAGTATCAGGAGCCACAAAAGCTGTGGCCAATAGAATTTAACTGGCCGGATCTTGCTGCTGCCACTGCTGTTTCGCTGCGCTAATAGCCTCAAGCCGCGCTTTAGCGACCTCCAGTTTAATTGCCTCACCTTTTAAACCCAAAGCTACTATAGCTTTGATATCAATAGCCCGGGCTGCTGTTGCTAACAGCCTTAAATAATCAGCCTGAGGGTAACTGGCCTGTTCAAAGCCGGTACGGCCACGTAAATCGGCCATAGCACAAAGCAGTAACAAGTCTAAGCGCTCAGGTTTACGCCACAGGTCTATGCCATCAAACAACTTTTGCACTGTGACAGCTCTAAGTTCAAAAGCTTTGTGCAGCAACTGATGATATTCACAGGCCAATAAGGCCAAATCACGACAATCGTTTGGCACCTTCAGACGGCTGCACAGTTCCTGCACTAAAGGCAAGCCCGTATGCTCATGACCATGATGTTTGGGCCACAAAGCCGGGTCTGTGATGCCTTTGCCCAGATCATGACACAGCGCGGCAAAACGCACATCTAACCTGTCAGACAAGAACGCCGCTTGTTTTAACACCAGCATAGAGTGGATGCCTGTGTCTATTTCCGGATGCCACTGCGGCGGGTTCGGCACGCCCCAGAGTTGATCCAGTTGTGGCATCCATACTTTTAACGCGCCACAGCTGTGTAGTAATTCAAAATAAGCTTGCGGGTCTTGTTCTGTTAAGGCTCGGGCTGTTTCCTGCCAGACCCGTTCTGCGGTTAAATGCTCCAGCTCACCGCTCTGGCTCAGCTCTGTCATTAACTGCAAAGTTTCAGCCGCCACATTAAAACCTAAGTGAAAATAACGGGCGTAAAACCGCGCCACCCGCAATACACGAAGCGGATCCTCACTAAAAGCTGGCGATACATGCCGCAGAACTTTGGCGTTTAGATCGGCAATGCCGCCATAAGGGTCGTGCAACTGACCAGCATCATCTTTGGCTATGGCATTGATGGTTAAATCGCGGCGCTGTAAATCCTGCTCTAAAGTGACATCCTCTGCAAAATAACAGGCAAAGCCTGTGTAACCCTGGCCTTGTTTGCGTTCGGTGCGGGCCAAAGCGTATTCCTGTTTGGTTTTGGGATGCAAAAACACCGGAAAATCTTTGCCGACGGCCTGATAACCCAACCCCAATAATTGTTCAGGGGTAGCACCGACCACCAGCCAGTCTTTATCTAAAGCCGGGTAACCCAGCAGCTCGTCGCGCACAGCGCCGCCTACAAGATAAATTTTCAAAGCTTTCACACCTATCATTTTTTTGCCATTATAACGCCTTGCTTACAATTGTCGCCCTAACTCAGCAGCGGGAAGCTTATGTACACCGGATTTTTCGGTTTAACCAGTCAGCCTTTTTCGATAGCACCTAACCCGGACTTTATGTTTTTAAGTGCCCGTCATGCCGAAGCTCTGGCGCATCTGCGGTATGGTTTAGGGGAAGCAGGTGGTTTTGTGTTGCTGACGGGGGAAGTAGGCACAGGCAAAACTACTGTATCGCGTTGTTTATTGCAGGAGCTGACCGATCAGACTGAAGTGGCTTTTATCCTAAATCCTACGTTAAATGAGCTGGAATTATTGGCCGCTATTTGTGATCAGCTGAAAATCCGCTACAAAAAATCTGACGCCAGCTTAAAAATGCTGACCGACAAAATTACCAACCGCCTGATGAAAAACCATCAGGCCGGTAAAAATACCATTCTGATTATCGATGAAGCCCAGCATCTGCAGCCGGCCGTGCTGGAACAACTGCGGCTGTTAACCAACTTAGAAACCAATACCAAAAAACTGCTGCAGGTGATTTTAATAGGTCAGCCTGAGTTACAGCAGTTGCTGCAGCGACAGGATTTACGTCAACTCGCGCAGCGGATCACCGCCCGTTATCACTTAATGCCTTTGACTGAACAGGAAGTGCAGCAGTACGTCAGTTATAGGTTACAGGTAGCAGGTTGCAGCAGACCTGTGTTTACTTCTTCAGCAATAAAAAAATTATTTCAGTTATCTGGTGGTATTCCGCGTTTACTCAATTTAATCTGCGACCGCGCTTTATTAGGGGGTTATAGTCAGCAAAAGGCATTAATTGATGCGGCTTTGGTCAATCAGGCGGCTTCCGAAGTGCTGGCGATTAAACCTCAACCGGAAAAAGCGGCCTGGCCGGTCTGGTTATGGCCTGTGTTCACGCTGCTGGCGTTAGGTGTCGGTGCAGGGTTGTCTGCATTCATTTGGTAGGAACCTTTTCATGTCGTTATTAATGGATGCGTTAAAGCAACAACAGCAAGTGCCGGTGGCCGCAGTAAAAACTGCATCAGGCCATGGCTGGCGTATTGCCGCTTTAACTTTGTTAGTCGTTTTAGGTTTAGTGCTGGGCTTTTTTATTGGTCAGTATCAATTTGAGCAAAAACAGCCTGTTGCTGAAGTCGCTGTTGCCCAGGTTCAGGCCGCGCCTGCTATTGCTAATGCAGCTGACATTGCGATGGAACTGCAACTGGCGGCCGATTTATTAAAACCAACAGAGCCGGTGCAACTGGAAGAAGTGCCTGAGGATGGACCACAATTGGTGGTATCGGCTACACCTGGCGGGAAGGTGTTAGGGCGCGCCGTTGATGACGGGACTGAAGAAGACTTTGTTGATTTTGAACAAATGCAGGAAGCGGATACAGAACAAGAGCTGACTCCGGTCGACGAATTATTACCAGCGGCAGAGCTGGAGCAATCCGATGTGTCGGCTGAACTGCGTGGTAAATTTGAATCGGCTTTGGCTGCCGCCGATAGCCCGCAGCAACGTAAACAAGAAATTAATTATCACGATATACCGGCACCGGATATTAATCAGCTGGACGACTTATTGCAGCGCCAGTTGCCCGCCTTGCGTTTTGAGGCTCATGTCTATGCCACGGACGCCAAACAACGTTGGATTAAAGTCAACGGTAAAGACTTACAACAGGGTCAGTGGGTGACAGCGGATATTCAGGTGAAAGAAATATTACCTCAGTATGTAGTGCTGCAATTTAATCAGGTGCAGTTTAGTGTCGAAGCCTTATCGGACTGGAGTTATCAACGCCGCTGATGGCTTGGTTACTCCAGCACCGACTGGCGGAAAAAACGAATCATATCAATGCCAAAATCTTCTGGCATCACAGCACCTTCGATCTCCAGATCTACTTTGTTACTGGCCAAATCCACCACTGAAACTTCGATATAACGTCTGAATTTGCAGTTGTAAAACACTTTGACGATGGGCCGCAGCGGGTCTTGTTCATTGGCTTTGAGTACTATGCCCAGCTTTTCATTGCTCAGTTTCACCAGCGTTCCGACAGGATGAATACCGATAGCCTTAATAAACTGAGCTAACAGCACAGGATCAAAACTGTGTGGTGATTCACGTTTTAGAATTTTCAGCGCCGAAATGCCAGTCTGGCCTTCTTTGTAGCAACGTTGTGCCGTGATGGCATCGTAGGTGTCGACTATAGAGATCATCCGGCCATACAGCGAAATTTGCTGATCGGCCAAGCCATAAGGGTAACCTTTGCCATCCAGCCGCTCATGGTGCACCGCCGCCACATCAATACTGATTGGGCTTAAGCCGGATATTTTTTGCAGAATTTCATGGCTATACACCACATGGCGGCGCATTTCGGCAAATTCTTCCGCTGTCAGTTTACCTGGCTTATTTAAAATGCTGTCCGGCACCAGAATTTTACCTATGTCGTGTAATAAAGCGCCTGTCGCCAGTTGTTGGATCAGCTCTTCGTCAAACTTCAGTTGTTTGGCAAAAATAGTCATCAGAATAGATACATTGACTGAGTGTTCCAGCAGGTAGGCATCTTTTTCGCGGATCCGGCTGATGCAGAGTAAGGCGTCCTGATTGCGGAATACCGAGTCAATAAAACCTGTGGCACAGTCCTGAAAGGGCTGCAGGTTCAGTTCGCGACCTGCCTGAATATCGGCAAAAGCTTTTTTCTGCAGGCCTTTGGCTTGTTGGTATAGCACATTGGCCTGGCCCAGCTCTTGCTCAAAACTGACTTTTTCCCGGCTTCTGCCTGTAGCTGCAGGTGCTGGTTCAGAGGGCGCTGCTGCCTCTGTCTGCGGTTGTTCCAGGGTTTTACTTAAATCCACCACCAGTTCCAGCACGCCTTTTTTCTTTAGCTGCTCTATCACAGCCTCAGTTCTGGCCCAGCCCTGGGTTTTAATTTCGACATTGCCTTTTTGTTTATGCACAGACACCACATACATGCCAGGCTGCAATTCGGTAATGCTAAGAACTTTAAGCTGAGCTGGTGCTGTCATAGGCATACTCTGGAATTGCCGAATTTCGGAAATTCGTTAATAAGTGTAAATATGAAAAAAATGATACATCGTTTTCAGGCAAAAAAAAAGCCCGCAACAAGGCGGGCCAGATATTTAATTAGCTTTTGCTGAAGTTTTAACCCAGGTTGTCCGTCATCGTCATCAGCGACGCATTACCACCTGCAGCTGTGGTATTGATAGTGACGGTTTTTTCTGTCACTAAACGATGCAGCAACTGATGATCGGCAGGGCTGGTGACTAAAGCACTGATAGCGCCATCACGGGCCGCCATCCACTGCGCAGATAGTGCTTTCAGCGGGTTGGTGCCTTCAATCACAGCTGTAGCCAGTACAGGATGTGCTAACAGCGCTTTTAAGGCTGGCAGCTTGACCCAGTGGAACAGGTTGGCGGGTAAACCAGCCTGCAGTAGCAACTTACGGCAGGTGTCCATCTCGGCTTGCTGAGCTTCAGCAGCAGTGCTGACCACCGCATTCCCTGAAACCAGAGCTGTGATTAACGCCAGCATCCAGTGCTGGAAGCTGCTGTGTTCACTGCGGATCAGCGCCACTACACCTTTGGCTTCTAAATGCAGCTGGTTCGATTCACCCGTAGGTCCCGGCAGAGTGATAGGCTGAGCCAGCTCTTTTTCGATAAATTGCAGCTGTTCACGAGCCGCTGTGATCACTTCGTTTAAGTCGTGCTCCTGCTCTGACACCAGCTTGTTGCCAGCCAGCTGAGCGATAAAACGACGTAATACAGAACCACGATTGGTGACGTTTTGATTCAGCCAGGCCACCTGAGCCACAGCCATTTGCTGTAGTTGAGTATTGAGCTGTGCATCAAAACCACTGGCTGCTTCCAACTGTTGTTGTACTGCAGCATCCAAAGCCGGAGCCTGTAATTCATGTTCTTTCACCAGACGGCTTAAATAGAATGGGCCACCTGCTTTAGGACCAGTACCAGATAAACCACGGCCACCAAAAGGCTGAACACCTACCACAGCACCAATCATATTGCGGTTCACATAAATGTTACCAGCTTTGATTTCGCTGGCGACTTTCATCGTCGTTTGCGCAATACGGCTATGAATGCCCATCGTCAGGCCATAACCTGTGGCATTGATTTGCTGAATGACTTTATCCAGCTCTTCGGCTTTAAAGCGGATGATATGTACCACAGGGCCAAAGACTTCACGTTCCAGCAGATTCAGGCTGCTGATTTCATATAAACGTGGGGCGAAGAAATAGTGATCGCCTGCAGCTGGTGCATCACAGACATAATGCAAGGTGGCTTTGCCTTCCAGATACTGCACATGCTGGTTTAAACGCTCTAAAGCTTTGGCATCAATCACTGGACCTAAGTCCGTGCTTAACCAGGCCGGATCGCCGACATGCAACTCTTTCATTGCGCCTTTGATCATGGTGATGATCTTATCGGCCACATCTTCCTGCAGGAAAAGCACACGAAGGGCAGAACAACGTTGACCTGCGCTTTGGAAACCAGAAGAGATCACATCGTCCACTACTTGCTCGGGCAGAGCGGTAGAATCCACTATCATACAATTCTGACCACCGGTTTCGGCAATCAGAGGCACTGGCTCACCACCACGTTCGGCCAGTTTACGGGCAATCCAGGCACCGGTTTCAGTAGAACCTGTGAACATCACCGCCTGAATACGGTGATCCGGCACTACCACTTCACCGACCTGACGACCCGGTGCTATCACTAACTGCACAACATTGTCCGGGAAACCAGCAGCTCTCATCAGCTCGACCGTACGCACCGCAATTAAGCTGGTTTGTTCGGCAGGTTTGGCTACTACTGTATTACCTGCCACTAAAGCAGCGCTGACCTGACCTAAGAAAATAGCTAATGGGAAGTTCCACGGGCTGATACAAAGCACCACACCGCGGGCTTGAGAGGCCTGCAGGTTCTTGCTGGCTTCAGCTGCGTAATAACGGCAGAAATCCACAGCTTCACGTACTTCGGCCATGCTGTCGCCTACGGTTTTACCTGCTTCTTTAATACATAAAGCCAGTAATTCGTCGCGGTGTAATTCCAGTTGATCGGCCAGTTTGTTCAGAAGTGCTGCGCGTTCAGTCACGCTGGTTGCGGACCAGGCCGGGAATGCAGCTTCAGCGTTGGTTACTGTCTGTTCCATCTGAGCACTGTTGCTGTGATGGTGGAAACCTATCACTTCTTTGGTGTTGGCCGGGTTAGTTACGGCAACAGCACCAGTGGGTACTTCAATCTGGCTGACAGAAGCGAGCCATTTATCCATAGCTTCGCGCATAGCCGTCACTTGATCGATATCAGTAAAGTCCTGACCTTTAGAGTTCAGACGAGCTGCACCGTACAGTTGATGAGGCAGCGGAATAGAGTTATTGCGTTTTTTGCTCCAGGCCCGCACTGTTTCTACCGGATCTTTGAGTAAAGATTCCACCGGAATAGTTTCATCAACAATGTTATTCACAAAAGAGCTATTCGCACCGTTTTCTAATAAACGACGGACTAAATAAGCCAGCAGGTCTGAGTGTTCACCGACCGGGGCGTAAATACGGCAAGGCACTTTGTCATCGGCCACAATTTGATCGTACAGCGCATCACCCATACCGTGTAAACGCTGGAACTCATAACCAGTGCGATCCGGCGCCATTTCTAAAATGGTGGCGACTGTGTAAGCGTTGTGCGTGGCGAACATAGGGTAAATACTGTCGCGGTACTCCAGCATCTTTTTGGCACAAGCCTGATAAGACACGTCAGTAGACGGCTTGCGGCTGAATACCGGGAAGTCGCTTAACCCTTCGGTCTGGCTGATTTTAACTTCCGTATCCCAGTAGGCGCCTTTGACCAGACGCACCATCATTTTACGGCCCACTTTAACCGTCAGCTCGCGCAGCCATTCAATGACAAACAAACCACGTTTGGAGTAAGCCTGCACTGCTAAACCAAAACCTTCCCAGCCGTTTAATTCCGGATCGGAGAACACAGCTTCGATAATATCCAGGGATAAATCTAAACGGTCGGCTTCTTCCGCATCGACAGTAAAACTGATGTCATAAGCTTTGGCTGCTACGGCCAGTTGTTTTAAGCGGGGTACTAATTCGTTGATCACCCGGTCACGATGGGTAAATTCGTAACGTGGGTGAATGGCCGATAATTTCACAGAAATACCAGGGCTTTTTAATGGGCCACGTTTTTTCGCTGCAGTGCCTATGACTTTAATCGCCATCATGTAGCTGTCGAAATAACGGTTGGCGTCGTCCATAGTGCGGGCGCCTTCACCCAGCATATCGTAGGAGTAAGTAAAACCCTTGCTTTCCAGCTCTACTGCACGTTCTACCGCTTTTTCAATGCTGGTGCCCATCACAAACTGGGTGCCCATAATTTGCATGGCATAACGCACGGCTTGACGGATCACCGGCTCGCCCATACGGCCACAGGTACGTTTTAATAAACCAAACTGAGCCTTTTTCTGCTCGTCGCTGTAATTCACCAGCTTGCCGGTCAGCAATAAACCCCAGGCTGAGATATTTACAAACAATGAGTCACTGTTGCCTAAATGTGAGCTCCAGTCGCCGTTGGATAACTTGTCGCGGATCAAAAGGTCGGCTGTATGTTTGTCCGGTACCCGCAATAAAGCTTCGGCTAAACACATCAGCACTAAACCTTCTTCGGTCGACAACGAAAACTCGTTCAACAGGGCGTCTACACCACCTTTACCGACCTGAGCTGCACGTATATTCACCACCAGCTGACGGGCTTTTTCCCAGGCACGGCTGCGCGCCGCAGGGCCAATATCAGCAATAGGCAATAAGTTGTTGAGTACCTGATCTTCATCAGCGCGGTAATGGTCACGCATGGTTTGACGAATAGCGTGACTTGTAGTCAGTTGGCCTTGGAATAACATAGGGTTTTAATCCAGTGAATTGAAAAAAATTTATGCTGCATTTTAGTGAAAGCGCAGCCCTATTTGGTGGTTTCTTTTTAGCTCTAACCTTATATAATTTGGTTTATTAGCCATAAAACCAGAAAAAATACTGCCATGACTCAAAGCGCCAAAGGCCGGTTACCGGACCGTATCGACATGACAATTTTAGACACGCTACAAAAAGATGGACGTATTTCTAATGTTGAGCTGGCAAAAAAGGTCAACTTAAGTCCAAGCCCCTGCATAGACCGGGTTCGTAAGCTGGAGCAAGACGGTTTTATTGAAGGCTACGGCGCCCGTTTAAACGCCAGCAAATTGGGGTTTGGTACTGCGGCTTTTATTCAGGTGACCTTAGACAGAACCACAGGCGCAGTTTTTGATCAGTTTCGTGACGCAGTGGTGAAAATTCCACAAGTGGCGGAATGCCATATGGTGGCCGGTGGTTTTGATTATCTGCTGAAACTACGTTTATCCAGTATGGAAGCCTACCGCGGCGTATTGGGCTTGATTGTTGATTTGCCGGGCGTATTACAGACTCATACTTATGTGGTGATAGAGCAGGTGAAGCAGGATGCGGGTTTGCCGCTTAAGTTGGCTACGGCGCCTGAATAAACTGCAGGGGGGCGGGTCTTGCCCCCGAACGTCTAAAATGACAATCAGCTGTGTGTATTATGCTGGGGTATAGCTTCCAGCCGTTCCGCAAGCCAGATTTTAATGATGGACTGACGAGTCACCCCTATTCTGTGCGCTTCACGATCTAAAGACTCAAGCATCCAGGCAGGAAAATCTACGTTGACCCTTTTTTGTTTTAGCATGGGTTTTTGTATCCGGGTCAGATCAAGATCCTCAGTTACATCTTCATTTGCTTCAAATTTGGCATCGAATTCATGCGCTTTCATACAGCTCTACCTCGGATTTTCGTGCACGTCTGACAGATATGATCCTTATCTTTGAACCCCGGTATGTAATTACACCTGACCAGTGTTTGCCATCAAGCATAGCTATCACTAAAGATCGTGGCTCGTCGCTGGTTTTAGCAGGGATCTCTACAAGGTCTGAATCATTCCACAAGCCTTGTGCTGTATCAAAATCAATACCATGTTTTTCGAGATTGCTTCTGCTTTTGTCGTGATCAAATTCAAACTCAATCATGAGTAAAAATTAAACCCTTTTTACTCATAAAGCAAATTTAGACTAGCTTCAGGTTTTAAGTCCGGGGAAGAGAGTATGGAGGCTACTACTGCTTTGTAGCAGATAGATTCATTGGTCGCAGGGTAAAAAATCAAACCAGATACTGAGCCTGTGTAGCCGACTCAGTACCTGATTTTTAAACAAATAAATAGCGGTATTTCAAAAAGTAAGGCTAATAGCCCTAAATTACATCCAGCGTTCTTTGCGGCGGCGTGATGGAATTAAAGCGGGTAGCAGTAAACCGAACAGCAAACCTGCAAAGCCTAAAATAGAGCCTAAAACCATTTTATCCTGCCAGAAGGCGGATGGTTTTTCCTGCAGTTGTTGGGTTAGCAGGGCTATAGTTTGCTGCGCTGTGGCTGTGGCTTTTTCGGCTTGTTGTACTGCAGCGTCGGTTTCGTTCAGTTGTTGCTGCAGTTGCTCTTTTTCCTGCTGCAACTGAGAAACTAAGGTCTGCTGTTGTTGTAACTGTTGCTGCAGTTGGTCGGCTTCACCACCAAATACCGGAGTTAAGCTAACGTATTGTTTTAAAATCCAGCCAGTGCGGCCTTTGCTATCGGCCAGTTGCCAGTATTCAGACGTACTGTCTTCTGCCAGCAGTTTAATTTCTTCGCCAGCGGCGATACTACCGATAATTTTATAGTCGCGGCCTGGGCCGTTGTAGATGTAGGTGATCAGCTTGTCACTGATATAAGCATTTTGTGGGCTGACCGGTGTGCCTGTAGTTTCTTGTTGTGCAGTGACGCTTGAGCTTAGCAACACTGTGGCCAGGAGCATGCCTGCTTGCCATGGTCTTGAGGTGATCAACATAAAAATCCTAAAAAAACCGACCAACATCTGGCCAAAATGGAGAATTAAGCCGATCATAGGCCAGATGATGATCAATTGACAACTCCTTCTTGCAGAACAGGAATTAAGCCGCTATGGCGATGGAAGCTGAACTTAAATTTTTACTGATCCAATCTGATACGTCGGCCTTAGATTTAGTGTGGCAGCAGCTGGCAGTCACAGTGCAAAAACACGATAGCGTGCAACTGCTTAATGCCTATTATGAAACGGCTGAGCTGTGGTTTCGCAGTCATGATGCAGGCCTTCGTACCCGCCTGAAAAAAGGTCAGTTTGAACAAACCATTAAACTGGCAGGGCAGCAGCATGGCGGTTTGCATCTGCGGCCTGAATACAATTTGCCTTGTGCGTCGGTCTGGCCTGAACTCAATACTTTTCCTGCTGAAATATGGCCTCAGGGGACGGATGTAGCTCAGTTGCAAAGTCAGTTACAACAGCTGTTTCGTACTGACTTTGTCCGTCAAAGCTGGTTACTGACTTTAGCGGATGGCAGCACTGTAGAAGCCGTGTTGGATCAAGGCGAAGTGGTATCAGCTGAGCAAAAAGAAGCGATAGCTGAGCTGGAACTGGAGCTGCAACAAGGGGATGTGAAAGCCTTATTTGATTTGTCACGGCAACTGGTACAGTTGTTGCCGCTGCGTTTGGGCTGGCAGTCCAAGGCTGAGCGGGGTTATCGTTTGGTGCAGAAGCAGCCTTTGATCTTTATGCCAGCCGATCACAGCAGCACAGCCGCTTTATTAAAATCTCTGCAGTATCACGAAAGCTACTTTTTACGCAGTCAGGATCCGTTGTCATGGCAGGTGATAGAACAATGTATAAAAGCTTTGTCTTTAGCGTCTGACGACTTTGCTGCCTTGCAACTGCCTGATGCAACACAAGCCTTGAGTTTTTTCAGCAGTGCAGCTTATAACTGTGCTCTGCTGAATTGTTCTGAATCTTT
>CAMLSF010000087.1 GCA_946482615.1 uncultured Chromatiaceae bacterium
TAAGGCCAGCGCTGTATCAGTTCTGGCCTTTGTCCGCAGCGGCGCGCAATTGCCGCAATTGTTGATCATGTAAAGTTTTGAGCGTAAACCAGCCGATTAAAGCGCCAGTTAAAGCCCAGGCCATATCCGACTGCGTATCCCAGACATAACCCTGAGTGCCTAAAAAGGCTTCAGCGGCTTCACCGGACAACAAAGCAACCCACCATTCAATCAATTCGTAAAAAGCGCTGAAGGCTAAACAGAAACAGACACTAAAGAAACACTGCCAGCTTTGACCAAAAATTAAACCTTTGCGTAAAATCAGTTCACGGCAAATGATCACCGGGATAAAACCCTGCGCAAAATGCCCTACTTTGTCGTAATTATTACGCCCGCCTCCGGTCCAATCGCGGATCCAGTCAAACAGCGGCACTTCTGCATAAGTGTAATGCCCGCCCACCATCAAAATAACGCAGTGCAACAAAATCAGGCCATACAACAAAGGGGTTAATGGAAAACGGCTTTTCGTCAACGCCAATACCACCAGACCAATCAAGGCAGGTAACACTTCAAGAAACCAGGTAAATTGATCTTTTGGCTCAATACCAGACCAGATCAATACACTAAAAAATACCGCCAACCATAACCCTTGTTTCATCCTGAGCTCACCTTTCCCGCGTAGTTAAGGCTATCAAACCAATAAAGCGGAAAAAACACAAGACCAGACTGCTGTAGCAAAGAGCAATACGGGAATAACCTTCTATCCCCTTCAATCGCCGCTTATCACTTTTTCGCAAACAACGGCCAACAGCTAAAGCAAAATAGCGTCCAGACTGAAACGGAGACTAAGACGATGGACAATAACAAACAAGGCTTTACCGGATTTTTACTCAGTTTTATTTGCCTGAGTTTGATTCTGGCGGCAGGCCCCTATTTAACACTCAAAACGGCTCCTGCTCTGGGCTCTTTTCTAAGGTTAATGCCCTGAAGCTGATGTCCGCCTTAAGCTCAGGCTATCTTCCCAATTTACTGCTGCTGACGATACCATTCGCCCAAAATCAGGCTGGCCGCCACGCTGACGTTTAACGACTCCACTTTGCCCGTTCCCGGAATTTGTAAGGCGATATCGGCAGATTTAGCCACAGACTGAGAAACGCCAAACATCTCTTCCCCAAAGACAATCACCACTTTGGCTGGTAACTGGCTGCCGTACAGCGAAACGCCGCCATGGCTTGAGGTAGTCACCAGGGTATAACCTGCCTGTTTACACAGCTGCAATGCCAATGGCAGATTGTCACAACTTAAGCCTTCGACAAACTCAACACCACCTTCAGCTGTGCGGGCGGCAGCGCCATGCGCCAGCAACTCCGGATCTTTCATCACTATGCCACTGATGCCAAAATGAGCACAGCTGCGGGCTATAGCGCCTAAATTATGTGGATTACCCACACCATCCAACGCCAGTAAACAATCCTGCTTTTTACGGCTGTTGTGGGTTAAATAACTGGCCAGAGAGAGCACAGCTTTGCGTTTGGCCAACAACACCACACCACCGTGATGCTGACTGCCTGCTACTTTTTCCAGTTCAGCTTCAGACACCACATGGTAAGCTTTTTTATGGGCTGCCAGATATTTCATCAGATCGGCAAACTTAGGTGCCATTTGCTCGCTTAAATACAAACGGACCAAAGCTTCAGGACGCTGCAAAAAAGCCACGCGACAGGCATTTTCACCATAAATTTTGGCTTCTTCCTGTCGGTTTTGTTTCAGCACTTTGGCAGAAACCGTTTTAGGCGCCGCAGTTTTTGCTTCGGATGCTTTCACAGAACCGGGTTTCGCTTTAGTCCAGGGCTTTTGCAGCTGTGTCTGTGTGTTTTTATGCTGTGGTGCTGAGGTTTTACGATTCAAGGGAGATCCTGTGCTTGCGGTGTCGCTGATGGCAAAGATTTTACCACTGCAACGCACAGAAGCCCAAACAACTTATGACTTGGGGCGATACACACAAGACTTGCCTTTCTGCTCTGGCGCAGTATGCTTGCGCTTTTAGTGCGCCCTCAGGGCGAAAACTACCCTAAAACTATCCAAAGAGTGGGCTTATGCTGAGTTATCGTCATAGTTATCATGCAGGCAATCATGCCGATGTGATTAAACATCTGGTGCAGATTTGTATCCTGAACTACTTAAAACGCAAAGAGAAACCTTTTTGCTATCACGATACTCATGCCGGCGCCGGTTTATATAGCCTGCACAGCGAGCAGGCACAAAAAACAGCTGAATATCAGACAGGCATAGGCAAAGTCTGGAACTACGCAGGCGGCAATGCCGACATTAAGGCTTATGTCGACACCATCAAAGGGGTAAATAACGGTGCGGATTTAGCCTTTTATCCCGGTTCTCCTAAAATTGCAGATTTAGTATGCCGGGCCACAGACACCATTCAGGCCACAGAATTGCACCCGGGCGATCATCCTATTCTGGCCAGCCAGTTCCAACGCCGCAAACATTGTCGTATCGAAAAAATGGATGCCTGGGCCGGATTACGCGCCATGTTACCGCCGCTGGCCAAACGTGGCCTGGTACTGATTGACCCGCCTTATGAGTTAAAAACCGAATATCAGGATCTGATCAAAGGTCTGCAGCAGGCGATACAACGTTTTCCACAAGGCACTTATGCCATCTGGTATCCGGTGATAGAGCGCCAGGCCGTCGAGAGCTTTATTGATGCCATAGTCGATACACAAATTCGTAATCAGCTGCGGATAGAATATTGCCCACTGCCAGACGCTGAAGGTTTTGGCATGACAGGCAGCGGTATGTTGGTGATCAACCCGCCTTTTACGCTGAAACAGCAGATGGAAAGCTGCTTAAAAGAATTGTCGCCGCTACTGTCCCAAAGCCCGGCAGCCCACTGGCAAGTTACTCAACTTGTGGATGAATAAGGACATACTTTATGCGTAGTCTGGTGTTAGCTCTGGCGTTGTTTTGTAGCCCTGTGTTTGCCTTCGGTGAATTAGGCCATCAGATGGTCTGTTCTATGGCTTATCAGTTATTAAGCCCGCCAAGCCAGCAAAAAGTGCAGCAACTGATGCAATTGCACGAACAAAAGGATTTTAGCAAAGCCTGTTCCTGGCCGGATCAGGTACGCTCTTTACCTGAATACCAGCACACCAAAGTCTGGCATTACGTCAATATCCAGCGTTCCGACACTAAGCTGACTATGCAGCATTGCCCTGCCGAAGGTTGTGTCTTATCTGCGATTGAACAGCAACGGAAAAAACTGACCCCTTTTGCGCCATCCAAAACTCAGCTGGAAGCTTTGCTTTTTGTCGGTCATTTTATTGCCGACTTACATCAGCCTTTACATGCAGGTTATGCCGATGATTTAGGCGGCAATAAAACAGCTGTGTATTTCGAAGGCGAGCCGTCCAATTTACATGGCGTCTGGGACAGCAGACTTCTGGAAGCCGCCTCTTACCAGCAGGAAACAAAACAACAGGCCTTGTATCAGGCGCTCAGGGCCAAACAACAAGAGTGGCAAAGCGTCAGCGTATTAGACTGGGCCAATGAGTCAGTGATGTTAGTGAAACTGATTTATCAGGGCTATAAACCAGGCATGCTGATAGACAAAAAGTACCAGCAACAGCATTTGCCACAGCTGGAACAGCGACTGCAGCAAGCCGCTGTGCGTCTGGCTTTAGTGCTGGAGCAAAGCTTTAATCCGGCGCCTAACGCTGATTAAACTCGTCCAGCACAAAGGTTTTAAACTTGCTCAGCTTTAACTGGCTGAGCAGTCTTGCTAAATGTTCCTGATGAGCCAAATAGCCGGGTTCGGCCAGATAAGCCTTGTAATACATTTGAGCTGCAGGGCGTAATTCCCCTTCTTTCTCATGCCGCAAGCCCATTTGGGCATAAACCTCTCCTCTGTCCGCTGTGGCATAAATCAAATAAAAAGCCTGTTGATGCACGCAAGCTGCATACACTTTGTGTATGCTGTGCGGCAGCAGATTTAAGGCCTTATTCGCCAGATACATTAAATCAAAAGCCGCATTCATTTTACCAAGGCTTGCCATCAGGCTGGCGCCATGGCATTGACTGGCGACAGACATCTGCATAGAGGATAAATGTTGTTTTTGTTTCTCCAGGAACGCAATAGCAGCCTCTTTGCCATCCGCCTGAGCCACCAGACTGCCCTGCAACCAAATGATATCAGCCGCAAACTGACTGGCTTCTTTATCAGTGATCAGCTGACGAAAACCCTGCTGCAGCATAGTCTGTAATTGGGTTGTCTTTTGCTCTGTAGCAGACTGCCCCAGTAAAAACAGCAAGACTTTACACAAGCTGACAGTGAGCGCACAAAACTGATAGCCGCTGTTGGCAAGACGTCTTTTACGTTCAATCAGTTCAATCGCCTGCTCTGCTTTACCTGACACCATCATCACCAGTTGCACTAACTGAGTGATATGGGTTGACATGCCTGCTGCCGGGAATTTTACAGCCACATCCAAAGCCGCAGCATAGTCTTCATTTTCCAGGGCCAGATAAACTTGCCAGACCTCTTTTCGTTCCTGATAACGCAGTACTTCTTCAGTCACATTGACTAAAAAGCTGTGGCAGGACTCCAGATCCCCTTGCTCATAATCGAGCAAAAATTGCAACCACAAGGCCCAGCCCTGCTGTTTGGTACAGGCGGATTTAATCAATGCAGAAGCTGCATCACACACCCCAAGCTCCAGCAATATTTGTGCTTTGAGCTGCAATACTACAACAGGTGTATCAGCGCCGGCTTTTTGTTGCAGCTCCCCTATGAGTTTAAAAGCATCGACATAACGACGTTTATGCAGCAGCGGCAGTATTTGATCCATAAAAGGCTTGAGGCGGACATGCAGCTTCAGCTGCTCGTCCATATGAAATTTGTTACAGGGCCTGTCGAGAAAATCAACCTGATGAAAAGGATAATCCACAGCATATTTTTGTCGCTCTGTTGTTGTAGATAACACCACCAGACGACACAAAGGACTTACAATCTGTTTATTCAGCAATAACTCAATCAGATCGGCACCAGCTAAAGAAGGCTCTGCATCATAATCAAGAAAAATCACATCGTAAGGAGCTGAGCCTTCGCTGCTTAACAACAGCTGAGCTGTGCGGCTAAGCTCAGTTTTTTTTATGCCAAGACCTGTCAGAATTTGTTTCAACTGATGGCCAGACGCAGGATCAGACTCAATAACTAAAACATTGAGATCAAATAACTTACTAAAATCAAATCGGGTAAGACTCAAACCTTTGCCTCGTTTTTCTCAGATCCAGGATCCGGCCACTGACTCCTCTTTAGTGTAGGCACAAGATGGTCAGAGGCAAACAAAAAATCCAGAAAAAATGATACAAAATCCGAGGCTTGGCTTCTTTTTCAGGCCAGTTTAATCTTGTCCACGCCAACGGGCATGGCATAAAGTTTCATACTTTTCTTTGCTCAATAAAATTCTGGCAAGAACAATTTCTGCAACATTATTGATCTCAGCAAGACCAATATGAGCTTCTACATGCAATTCAGGGTCAATATCCATAGCGATCATGTCAACCCAGTCGTCTGACGCTGGTACTAAATCCACATAAGCTGAGGCAGCTGCATGCTGTTGATACAACGCATAATCCGCAGCAGACAGATTCTCTTCTGCCAGCTCTTCAAAAATGGCAAAGGCGTGATCGCACAACTCATCCAAAGTCCAGAGTTCAAGTTCTGAGCCAGACATTCTTTTCTCCATCCAAATACATTCAAGGCCGCAGTATACCAACTGCCCTCCTGCTCTGCCCAGCCAAAGGCAGGGAAAGTCGAATATTTACTGGCGTCCACAGCGGCAGCCCGGTAGCATAGCGCCACTTTTTAATCAGTGCTGAGCGAGCATGATGAAACAACGTTTAGGTTTAATCAGTGTCCTGGTGGCTGAATACGATGAAGCTATCGAGTTTTACACCCAAAAACTTGGTTTTGAGTTAGTGGAAGACAGTCCACAAGATGAAAAAAGATGGGTGGTAGTAAGGCCCAAAGGTGCTGTAGAGACTGCAATTTTGCTGGCCAAAGCCAGTAACGAGCAACAAAAACAACAGATTGGTAATCAATGTGGCGGCCGGGTTTTTCTGTTTTTAAATACAGACGATTTCTGGCGTGATCACCAAAGGATGCAACAACAAGGGGTAAAGTTTCTCGAGACACCACGTGAAGAAGCTTATGGTACTGTGGCTGTGTTTGAAGACTTGTATGGCACCCGCTGGGACCTGCTGCAGTTGGGTTCATAGGAGACAGTTGTATGTACCGTTGCCCGCTTTGCCAACAAAGCCTGATTCATCACCATAACAGCTTTGTTTGTGCGTCAAACCATAGCTTTGATCTGGCCAAAGAAGGCTATCTGCATTTATTGCCGGTACAACAAAAAAACTCCAAAGTACCGGGCGACTCGCCACTGATGATGCAAAGCCGTCGTGACTTTTTAAATGCAGGTTATTACCAGCCTTTATCTGATGCAGTGAATCAGTGTTTTGCCGCAGCGCTACCACAACAGAGCGTGGTGCTCGATCTCGGCTGTGGTGAGGGCTATTACAGCAACAGACTAATGCAGGCTTTGGCAGACAAAGAACTCAGACTGTACGGCCTGGATATTGCTAAAACAGCCATCAAAAAAGCCGCCAAAAGCTACCCCGCTATCAAATTTTGTGTCGCCAGTGCCTGGCATCTGCCTTTTGCCGATCAAAGCTTTGATGCCGCTTTAAAACTTTGTGCACCTTGCGAGCCAAAAGAGCTGACTCGGGTATTAAAAACGGATGGACTGCTGCTGACCGTAACTCCAGCGCCAGAACATCTACTGGAGATTAAACAGCAGGTCTACAACTCGGTGCGCTTGCACAGTGATCAAATCGAAACCATCCCAGGTTTTGAGCATCAACAGCGTCAGGAACTCAAACTGCAACTGACCAAATTACCTGCTGCTATGGTGTTAAATCTGCTGGAGATGACCCCTTTAGCCTGGAAGTTTAAACCAGAGCAAAAACAACTTTTTGCCGCCAGCTCACCAACAATAAGCCTGAATTTTTATCTGGATTTGTACAAAAAATCCGTCGAACTACAATAAGTTGGCGGACACCTCAACAGAACAGTTGTTCTTCGAACAGATCATATGTTGAGTATCCGATTCAGCCTTATCGCTCAGATACTGTTCAAAGATAAAGTTTTGTAATGAGTGATTAAACTGCTCCCCTAAGCTGTGGCTCAGGTTCGCTTCAAAACGATCCTCAGAGCTAAGCACCAGCCCCTTCAGTCCTTCACATTGGGATTGAGTTTGAAGGTAACAAAGCGAGTCTGCATTACCCTCCTCTCTGACGATAGCGGCTAGCGTGTCTGTGGTTTCATTTTCTTTGAGCAACACCGCAATCTCAGAGCCAGTTCCGGCAGTAGCGACAGAACTCAATATGATGCGGTCTGCAACAGCCTCAACTCCCAGTTTCTCATCAAACTTAGCCTGTTCAGGATCTGAGACTGCAGGGGCTATGTCCGCAGTATTTTTTTGTTGCTCCAGAGCATCATCGCAGCCATGTTCACTGCAACACCATGAATTATTGGGGTTGCAGAGACTTTGTTTGGTATAAAGTGAATCTGTACCTATAGCGTTTTTCCAATCCCATAAATATCGGTTCATCACTGCGGTGTTATCAGAGCAGTGAGTGATGCAGTTCACTACAAAATCGTAATCTACATGCAGTAAAGCCGAATTGCTTTTCTGAAGAATTCGTTTAGCAAAAAACTTCTGCTCTACGCCATAAGCATCTTTAAAATAAACAGTGAGCTTATCGTAAACATAACTCTGCCTACATGTCGTATTGCCATTACTGTCGTAGTCTAAACACACATTCGCTTCAGCTTGACTCCCCCACAAAGCAACTAATACAAATAATAACTGAAACAGGTATTTCATAATCAAAACTTCCTTTTTTTGAAGACGTAATCCTTATTTTCAGCCAGAAAATAAGGTACAAGAAAAATAATACCGATTTAAGGTAATGTCAATTTACGTATTGCTGCGTAATTTTTATTTATCAACGTCATTTTTCGACAGCTGCACTGCCCAGACTCCAATCGAAAAAATCGCTCAATCTAATTATGGCAGAAGCTTTGCATCAGGCTCAGCGGATCCATTGGAGGGCAATAGCTCAGGCGTTGGTTGTACATGCAGTTTTTTTTCGAACACCATAAAAATCATCTGAAACCTCACATGAGTGGCGTTTTACACTACGAACAAAAATTAACCGAACTGGATAATTGGTGGAGTAAAGTCAGTTTAATAGGCAAAATCAATAGTTTACGCCTTGGTTCTACCATACTCGATAGCATGGATCAGACCAAAAAACGTTTTACTGAATTGCAGCAAATTCTGATCGACAACCTGCTGATGGAGCAAACCAAAAAGACATTGCTCACAGACAAAGCATGCAGCCAGATAGCTATAGATATACTGATCCGCAACTTGTTTGAACGCACGGCAGATATAGGGTTTCTGGCAACTGACAGCCAAATCCGTAGCTTTTTGGCACAGCCTTCTGTTGAAGCGGCACAAGTGATACATCAGCATTTGATCAACTATGTCAGCTACTATTCGGTCTATCAGGATGTCATTTTACTTAACCCCGAAGGGCAAATCCTGCTGCGGCTTGATCAGTCTAAGCCGCAAACAACCAGTAATGACCCTTTGCTGCAACAATGCCTGCAACAGCCACAACAATTCAGCGAAAGCTTCCGATATTCCGACCTGCAGCCCGAACAAAAACAAAGCCTGATTTATGCTCAGGCCGTGCTGTCGGACCAGGGTATTGCTTTGGGCGTGCTATGCCTTTGCTTTAAATTTGATGATGAAATAACGACCATTTTC
Organism: uncultured Chromatiaceae bacterium; assembly: GCA_946482615.1. The sequence goes on from CAMLSF010000087.1 coordinate 8,895, forward strand.
AAAAACTTACTACCAGAACATAGCCAAAGTATATTGTTACTGCAGGCCGAAGATGGCAGCACTGTATTTAGCTCAGATCCCACAGTCTTACCACCGCAACACACCGCAGGCCGACAGCAGAAATTGGGGGTCAAAACAGTAGAAGGCCGGGATTACTTACTCAGTTTTGCGCACACTCAGGGGTATCAGGGCTACTTTGGGCCGGCATGGCAAACTCAGATCTGGACGCCGGTTAAGAGCTTATCAACTCAATCTAAATCCGACCAGGCCGCGTTGGATATGAGCAACCTCAAGTTATTTCCACAACTGTTTCATATTCATCGCTCGTCTTTGCAGGTCAATGATGAGCTTAGTCTGATAGTGCTCAACGGCGTTATTTCAGCAGCCCGCAATGAAGCCGTTGAATTTGTCCCTGTGCTGGACGCCATTCGTGGCATAGGCAAAGAAATCCATCAGGTGTTTTCCCATTCAGTGGAAGAGCTAGCACAGACTGTATTACACAGTCAGTTGGAAGAGCTGGAGATGCTGGCACGCCAGGCTCTGGATATTATGGACAGAAATCTGTATGAACGAGCCAACGACTGCCGTTGGTGGGCGCATAATAAAAAGTTTCAGGAGTTACTACGGCAACCCGACTCAGAAAAACAGCAGGAAGCAGCAAAAGAACTCGCTTACATTAATGATTTATATACAGTTTACTCCAACATCTATCTCTACGATAAAACACAACGTATTTTATGCAGCGCCAGAGATAACAGGGAACAGCTGCAAATGCCGGACAATAGCGGCGCTGCAGATTGCCTGGTATTAAACTCAGCCCATCAGTATGCGGTCAGCGATTTTGAACCCAGTGTTTTGTATCAACAGCAATCGACTTACATCTACCATGCACCTGTCTTTACCGATACCACGTCAGGTAAAGCTCAGGGAGGCATAGCGCTGGTGTTTGATAGCGCGCCACAATTTAGTGCAATGTTGCTGGATATTTTGCCCAAAAATGAACATGGTGAAGTGAAGGAAGATTTTTCCGCCTGTTTTATCGATGAAAAAGCTGTGGTGTTGTCGTCCAGCAATACAAAACTCTGGCCAACAGGGCATAGCATGCCTTTGTCGGACGAATTATTTCGCTCTGCACGGCAACAGCCTGTCCGTCAACAAGTCAGGCTACACGGCCAGTCTTATTGGCTGGCCTTGGCCTATTCAAAAGGCTACCGTGAGTACAAAACTTGCGATGGCTATGACAACCCCTTGTATTGCTGTGTCTTACTGCAATGCTAATGTAAGCGATCTCAACAGCCTCATCAGTTAAATCGATAGAGGCTATTGAGTTAAAACGTTATCTTTTACCCTCCTCCCTCTTTATGCTGAGCACAAGTCAACACAAGTGGGATGCAGCCAGGCTGTCAGATTTATAACTTCTGCTGCTCCAACTTTTGATCACCCATTAACAAGTTGAAAAACTGGTACAACCTGATACTGAACCAATAGCAAAAGCTGTGGTCCATGCTTTCAGCAGTCGTACTTATCCTCATCGTAAGAGGACAGGATTCAATCAGCCAGCAGATGTATAAGGTACAGAGTTCTAGCGCAAGCGGTTTTATTCATCTCCCTGAACCGCTGTTTTTCGCCCGGCAATCCAGCCGGGCTTTTTTATGTACAGGAGGTACGGTATGTCAAAAATGCAGGAGCATCAATTCTGAATAGTGGTTACTTTGTTCCATAAATTCTGGTTTTTACTGTAGGAGAAATACTCATCAGGAAACCAGCATTTAGGAATTAAATCCATATTTTTGCGTTCTTCAAAATTGGACACCAGTTTACTCAGTATTTCCAGCAGCCGCTCTTCGCTCATTTTTTCCAGCTTTTTGCGTGCCGTTGGAAAATACAGATTATTGTCCACACTGACCACCACATTAGTGCCGGTATTACTAAAGGTCATACTGCGGGTAACGACCCTGCATATCGGCATATCTGTTGCCGGCGGATACAAAGACACCACCAGGGCATATTCGTATCTGTCCAAATCACGTTTGTCTGAGTCTTTTGGAATATAAGTCACCCCATAACCTTGTGGGAACAGGCCGGTGATTTTGATCAGCGCATCCACAGCTGCTTTATGGTAATAACCCCGCTCTACACCACTTTGCAGCACCAAAGCGGCTTTAGGCAATGACTCATAGCTATGGTTTAACTTGGTCGATAACACCACTGAGGTATAAATTTGAGGGATTTTCAGCAGGTTCCCTACTCCCCCCTCAGGTTTAATGGCATTTTTCAGCAGGGTGTACACAAAGTTCAGTTTATCCTGCTCGTTCTGATTAAACAGCTCCCGCTCTTCTTTTGAATTCCCAATGTAACGATCACAAGCCAACCCTTTGGTGACATAGCTTAAGGTTTCCTGATAATTAATTTTCAGCAGCGCAACCCGGCTTTCATCATCCAGCACCCGAAACTCATCCAAATCGCCATCCGGCCCCTTCAGAATAGCCAGAGCATCGGGATGATAAGTGCCGATGTCCTGCAAAATAGCAGCCATTAATAACGGCAACTGCACATCATCACGAAAAGGTGAATAGTCGGCCTTATAGGCTGCTTCTGAGTTATCCAGCATCTCTTTGGCCGCACGCACTTTCGCCTGCACATAGTTATTGCTCAACTCATCATCCAGCAATAAGCGGTCAAGCAGGCGCAAACTTAAAATGCCTTTGTATAAATGCTTAAACTTTTGATTCACGGACGCCACATACTTGCCATTACTGGGTGCCAGCAGCTGAATGGTGCCCAAAAACTTGGACGACATTTGAACCGTTTCTTCAAAGCTTTCACCTTCTGTCAGTTGCAACACCTGCAGACACAAGGCTTTTAACGCTCTGTAGCGTTCTAAACGACTGTCATCCAACATACGGACATAAAGTTTTAAGGCGGATTGCGCTTCAGCCAGTTGCTTTTGCTCAGCAGAAGAAAGCTCTGACTTTTTCTCCAGCTTACGGACTTGTAGCTGTAATTGCTGAAGTTTTTCCTCTTGCTGTTTGGCGTGACGGAAATAATCAGTCGCGACTTCATAGACTGAATCATTCAGCGCAGTCGCATCATGAATTTTGCTCAGGATAGTTTTTACGGTTTTACTATACGAAGACTGACTTATGGTTCCCATCGACATATCGGGCATCTATCCTTTTGTGCGGGCCACTTAAATGTTACCAAAATTGAGTATAGCAGCCCTTTGCATCTGTCCAGAATCAGTCGGCCAGCAATGGAGCCTGCCACACAACCTCTTCGTCCATATCCAACTGCCATTCTTCCTGCATTTGTGCGGCAAGACGTTTCTTTTTATGCGGTTTTACCGCCAATAAATTCGACCAGAACCAGGTGGATAAATCGCCGACCAAATTAGTTTCAGCATTGATCAGCACGACAAAACCTACACCCTTTTCTTTAGAGTACGCCATTTCTGTGCGATAGCCCTTGACCCAGCCGCCGTGGTAAAAGACCTCATGGCCGCTAAAGTTAAAAATACGCACCCCTAAGCCATAATGCGAAGTGGTGACATACTGGCCCCAGGTGCGGCCACCTAAATCATCAGCCACTTTCACTCTTTTGGTCCGCACATCCTGCAACATGGCAGGGCTTAATACCGCAGGGTATTGGCCTAATTGCGCCATTAACCACTGGCTCATATCCATCACACTGGCATTGACCCCAGCTGCCGGACTGACTCTGTAGTAACTTGGATTGACCTTAGTTTCTGCCCAACCTCGTTTTACCCTGACATGGGGCATAGCACGGTTTTTCGACGCTAAAAAAGCAGAATACCCCACTGAAGCAGTGGGCATTTTTAATGGCTTAAACAGCTTTTGTTCCATCAGACTTTCGTAGCTGCTACCTGTGGTTTTTTCCATCACAGGCCGAATCAGACTAAACAAGACGTTCTGGTAGCCATAACATTTGCCAGGTGCACAACGTGGGTTTAAATAACGAAACTTAGGTAAAATCTGGGCAGGAGTTTGATTGGCTTCAATTAAATCATCGTAAGTGTTAGGCACCAGACCTGCACTTTGCGACAGCAAGTGCTCTACCTTTAAAGCGCCGGTATGTCGTGGACTTTTAAATGAAAAAGATGGCACATAACGGGTCACAGGATCACTCCACTGAAAACGCCCCTGATGCACCAGCAAAGAGGATAATTGACCGGCAAAAGTTTTGGATACCGAAGCGAGCCGGAATACAGTGTAAGCATCAACATTGGCTTTGGTGCCCACTGAACGCACGCCATAAGCTCCTACTTTTACCACTCTGTTGTCTTTGACAATAGCGTAAGCAGCACCTGGAATATTGTTCTTTTTTAGCGTCTGGCGAAAGTGCCAGTCAAAATTGGTAGCCAGTTCATCAACATCAGCCGCCAGCAACTGGGGGGAAAGGACGAGGAATGCGCCCACCAGTAATTGGATTAATTTCAATGTGTTAGTCCTCAGACAAAGGGGAAGCCTTTGTTGTAGTGCCACTATTGGCATGTAAGTTATGATAAGTCGTTAACATCGACGGTATCAACTGCGTAATTAAATGCTTTTTGTGTTCTTCACTGACCTGCTGCACAGACCATTCCCCGGCTAAATAAGGCACCAAAGCGGGCCCTGCGGTATAACACCAGGCATCCAGCCATTGACCTGAAGATTGAACTCTGACCTTTTGGCGCAGATACAAACCTGAATCCAGCTCCTCAAAAAAGTCCAGTTTATCCAGCTCTGCAGCTAAAACATCCAGCAATACTTGTCCATGCTGCAAATGCCCGGGACAGGAGGTTAAAGCAGGTACAGGGGTGTCCCCAGGCTGCTGACTTAGACCATAGCTTTTGTGATCAGCCAGACTGGCTGGCTGCATGGTATAACGCTGTCCAGTAATGGCATACACCACTTCGGGTAAGGTCAATAAACCATACACAAATACTGCATCACCAGAACTCATAAAGCTTTCCCTTCCAGCTGTCTTAAAGTTAAAAACAGGCGTAAGTCAAATTCCAGTTGATGATACTGGGGTTCCATATGCTGACACAATTGATAAAAGGCTTTGTTGTGATCTTTTTCGCGTAAATGCGCCAATTCATGTACTACCACCATCTTTAACAGAGGAAAAGGCAGTTGTTTAAATAAAGCAGAAATACGAATTTCCTGTTTGGCTTTTAGTTTTCCGCCTTGTACCCTGCTGACAAAACTATGCAAACCTAAGCTGTTATCCAGATGAATTTTGCCGTCAAAACAGACTTTACTGACAGGCGGGCTGGATTTCACAAAACGTTGCTTCAGCTCCTGCGTAAACTGATACAGGCTTTTATCATTCTGAATATCATGCGACGGTTCAGGATAACGGGTCGCCAGCACTTCAGCCAGGCGCCCCTGGGCGATCAACGACTGTACCTGGGTCCGCACTGCTTCGGGATAAGAGGTCAGAAAAGTTAACACAGGTTCCACTACGCATCATCCAGAACAAAAACGATGCGTAGTGTAAAAAATAAAAGCCCTGCCGTGAACCTTTCTTTTTAGCTGTACTGGTTTCTGTTCATCTGGCATGCTCCTCTGGTTTATACATTCACCTGAACCCAGGATAAGCAGCACCACTGAATGGACATCTTTTCGCGCTTCTCTGTGTTGCTCTGTCTGGCCATAGCCTGCTATGACGTACGAAAAAGCGCCCTAAGATCCATAAAAATCTGTGTATTCAGGCCATAGAGAGTTCTGTCTTTTAAAAGAATACTTTTACTTCGTTGATTTTATTCGTTAAATCAAGAGGCTGACACTCATTATCCAGGGTTCAGCTTATTAGACGAAACAGCAGGAAAAAAGGGGTTAACCAGTGATCAAAAAATTATCAGCTTTTGGCGGCATCATACTGCTTGGTGTTACAGCTTGTGCTTTGCAGGCGGCTCCGTCTGAAATTTATCTGGTGCGCCATGCTGAAAAACTAAAGTCTGCGGACAAAGATCCGGTGCTGAGTCCTTGTGGTCTGGCGCAAGCTCAGGCTATGGCAAAATTGATCCCTGCTTCTGTGTCGACTATTTACCACAGCGGCTATCGGCGCACTCAACAAACGGCACAACAGATTGCATTGGCTCAATCTGACGCAAAATTGCAGTCATATAACGCCAGCGATTTAGCTGCCTTTGCTGCAAAAATCCTGCAACAGGACAGTACTGTGCTGGTGGTTGGACACAGCAATACCACACCTGAACTCATCCATCTGCTTAGCCAGCTACCTGCGCCACAGATCACCGAACAAGACTATGGTGTGGTGTATCAGCTAAAACAGTCGGAACAGGGTTATAGTTTATTGAGCAATACCATTGTCCAGCCAGCAATCTGCACCTCATCGAATAGTTAGATCAAGCACTTAGCCTGGCTGCTTCGCAGCAAAAATAATCCGCTATGCTAGACTGACTGCAGCGAAGTTTTTCCTTCTTTGACCAACTACAGTCTGCTGCAGGGGCTTTATGGCGTTTTATCAGAAATTGTTAGAACTGTTTCAGTCTATTCACAACTCTGAACGTTTTCTGGATGTATTTCCCGAACTGGAAGCGCAAATACTGCAGCTTTTTTCCGCCGAACGTATCACTATTTATCAGCGTAGTTATCACAGTCAGGATATTTATTCACGTTTTAAAACCGGCTCTGAATTGACTGAAATTCGTGTGCCTATAGGCCCACAATCCATAGCAGGTTATGTGGCTTTAAGTAAAAAGTCAGTACTGATTAAAGACGCTTACAATGAGCAGGAACTACAGCAAATCCACCCTAAACTGAACTTCGCCCGTCAATTTGACCAGAAATCAGGCTTTCGTACCCGTTCCGTGTTGGCCGTACCTATTACGGAGCAAAACGTCTTGTTAGGGGTGATCCAGCTGATTAATGCTAAAACTGCCGCGGCTTTTAGTCAGGATGACTGTGATAAAGCCATGCAACTGGCGCAATTGCTGGGGCAGAAATTTCGTTATGAATTAGGCGCAACCCGCGGGCCTTTTGATTATCTGCAGCACCGTAATTTAATTTCAGCCAGCCAGTTGCAACAACTCAACCAGCCACCCCAAGATTTTGCCACTCAAGTGAATAAAATCATCACAGACTACAAAATCAGTAAAGAACAATTGGGCTTATCGCTGGAAGCTTTTTATCAGGTCAGTTTTATTGGCTTTGAACCAGATAAGTACCAGCTGCATGCGATGAACAGCAAACTGAACCGTTCTTACCTGCTGAAAAACCACCTGGTGATCCTCGAAGATCAATCCGGCAAAGCAGTGATAGTGCTGACCAATCCAAATCACGCCGAAACCCTGATGGAAGTAGAGCGGGCCACAGGCTTATTAAGCTATGACATTCATGTCGCTTTACCTGACGATATCGATCACTACATTAAAGGCCAGCAGGACAATAATTTAACTGAACTGGGTGATCTGTTAAACGAAGCGGACGACGACCTGACGCTGGAAAACTTTCAACAGGAAGAAGAAGGGATATCCGAAGAAACCCCTGTAGTGGTCAAGCTGGTGAAAGATCGGAAGAGCGTCGTGTAGGGAAAGTGTGTTGTGGGGGGG
>CAMLSF010000088.1 GCA_946482615.1 uncultured Chromatiaceae bacterium
GGGGTCTCCACAGGAGGGGTAACGACTGGAGGAGTAACTACAGGGGGGTTAGCAGAACCTGAGTCATCAGGCACAGTACTGCTATCACCACCACCGCATGCTGCAACAGATAATGCCAACAAAGGCACAATCAGCCAGGACTTTCGTTTTAACCTGTTTTCACCTGATTGAACAACAGAACAAGGGCTCATACCAATAACTCCACAATGACACTGAATAAATTTTACCTCCCCCAATGGCTAAAAAGAGTGAGGACGCTTTTCACCAAAGCGACTACAAGTTGCTAAATCATGAGGCAAGATCAGGTTTTCTTATGTAATTAATTGTACCTGACTCAGCCTTACGGCCATTGCATCTTAACAGTTGGAGGACGATCAGGCGGTTTGGTCATACCTCCTGGCTGGTTGCAGGAGCTTTTTAAGGATAAAGGCGTTGACAGGCGGCACTTGATGGAGTTTTTCGATAAAAAGGATGCTTCAAACGCATCCTTTTATTGTTCCGTTAAAAATCAAGTCCTGATCATGCCGGTAAATCGAACCACAAAGCTCTGACAGGTTCAGCTCCTGCTATAGCTGTTAACTCCGTAAACTGGGTCAGCTTGATACCATCACCTGGCTTTAATTGCTGATCTGCAATAGTCAGCTCGCCATTGATCAGATGCAGGTAATACCCCCTGCCCGGCTTTACAGGCATCAGGTGCTGCTCTGCGGCCAGTAAAATCAGCTGGGACAAGCTGGCATCCTGTTTAATAGTTAAAGTGCCGTTGCGGCCATCTGGTGTAATCACCTCAGTCAAGCCCGGCAACTGACCAAAGTTTTTTTGCTGATAACCCGGTGCGCCATTGAGCTGATTCGGCTGGATCCAGATTTGCAAAAACTTAAGCCTCTCCGTGTTACTGGCATTGTATTCACTGTGTGAAATCCCTTTGCCTGCACTCATCAGTTGAAATTCGCCTGCCGGTAAAATTTCTTCATTGCCCGCTGAGTCTTTATGCGCAATTTTACCTTCCAGCACGTAGCTGATAATTTCCATATTGCGATGACCATGGGTCGGAAAACCTGCGCCCGCTGCAACTTCATCGTCGTTAATAACCCGAAGTTCAGAAAACCCCATTTGTTTTGGGTTGTAGTAATCACCAAAAGAAAAGGTATGTTGGCTTTTTAACCAGCCAAAGTGAGCCCTGCCACGTTCACCTGAACGGATAATTTCAAACATTTTGTATCTCCTGACTTCTGTATCGAAACTTTATAGCTTTACTATAGAGTGAAAAAGACAGAAGAAAAAACGCAGAAAATTGACATAGATATTCAAAATTATTGAACAATGGAGTCATGTATAAAACGGGGAGTGACAGCAGGGTTTATTGACGCTATTCAACTAATTTTTACAATGTTAGAGTGGTGCTGCACCTATGCCTGAACGGAAAAAGGAAAACCTTATGGCCACTATTATTACCTTAGTTATTGCCGCTGTTATTTTGTTTTTTATTGTCAGTATTTATAACCAACTGGTGAAACTGAAAAACCGCTTTCAAAATGCCTTTGCCCAAATTGAAGTGCAGTTAAAACGCCGCTACGACTTGATTCCTAATCTGGTGGAAACCGCCAAAGCTTATATGTCGCATGAACGCGACACACTGGAAGCTGTGATAGCCGCCCGTAACAGCGCCGTGACTCAATTAACAGCAGCTGCGGCTCAGCCGGGAGATGCAACGGCTATCGGCCAACTGGCAGGTGCAGAATCAGCGCTGCAAGGTGCGATGACCAAATTCAGTATGGTGATGGAAGCTTACCCGGATCTAAAAGCCAATCAGAATATGATGCAACTGACGGAAGAGCTGACCAGCACGGAAAACAAAGTGGCTTTTGCCCGTCAGGCCTTTAATGACGCTGTGACCGAATACAACAGCTATAAACAAAGTTTTCCTCCGGTGATATTTGCAACTTTATTTGGTCATCAAAACGATGCCAGGCTGTTGGAATTTGCTGACAGTGCAGCGATCCAGGCTGCACCTAAAGTTAGTTTCTAAGCTCTATGGCGACTAACTTTTTTGCCGCTCAGGACCAGGCGCGCGGCAACACCAAACTGCTGGTTTTTCTGTTTGTTTTAGCTGTGATCACTCTGCTGGTGCTTACGAATCTGTTGGTGATCATCACTTTAGGTGTAATGGAGCCACAACAGTATCAGTTGTTGTTAAGGCCGCAAGACCCGCTGTGGTTTGACGCTTTGCCCTGGAAAATGATGGGGTGGATCAGCTTGTTTGTATTTCTGATCATAGCGGCAGTGATCAGCATCAAGCAGGCTGAGTTAAGTCAGGGTGGTCAGGTGGTCGCCAAAGCATTAGGGGGGCGTCTGGTTGAATATCATCTTGCCGACGATAAACAACGGCGCTTGCTGAATGTGGTCGAAGAAATGGCAATCGCTGCCGGAGTACCTGTACCGCCGGTTTATTTAACGCCGGAATCATCCATCAATGCTTTTGCCGCGGGTTATTCGCCAGCCGATGCAGTGATAGGTATCACTCAGGGTTGCCTGAACCTGTTAGACCGCGATCAGCTGCAAGGTGTTATAGCTCATGAGTTTAGTCATATTTTAAACGGTGATATGCGACTGAATATCCGCCTGATTGCCTTGCTACATGGTATTGAATTTATAGGTCACTCCGGGTATTTCCTGCTTCGCAGTATGGGTCGTCGCAATGCAGTGGTGATCGGCAGCTCAAAATCAAAAGACAATGGCGGTGGTATTTTAGGTTTAGCGTTGGGCCTGATGATGCTGGGTTATTTAGGCACTTTTTTTGGCAGTCTGATCAAAGCCGCTGTCAGTCGCCAGCGAGAATTTTTAGCCGATGCCAGCGCCGTGCAATTTACCCGTAATCCAGCAGGTATAGCAGGAGCACTAAAAGCTATTGGTGGTGCCAGTTACGGCAGTAAGGTTAAAAACCCCAATGCTGATGAAATGAGTCATTTATTTTTTTGCGAGGCCATCAGCCGCTGGAGCAGCTTGTTTGCCACACACCCGCCTTTACCGCAAAGGATCAAAAGGCTGGATCCGGGCTGGGACGGCGTTTATCCGACAGAAACACAATTAAAACAACACAGCAGTACTGAATCATCCACAGCCGCGAACACAACTCAACAAAAAACTGCTGTACTGGCGGCATTGCCTGCCTTTTTGCTGCACAGCAGCCGTCATGCCCCTTCAGCTCCGGCTTTGTGTTGTGCTTGTCTGATTCAAACCGAACATCTGGCCAAACAATGGGCTATGGTCAAAGCTCTGGGCGACCATCAGCTGATGCAAAACCTTGATAAACTGTACGACGATGTCAGCAGTTTATCTGGCAAACAAAAGCTGCAGTTATTACAAATCGCGGTACCGGGTTTAAAGCAGCTGTCACAGGAGCGCTTTATTGCATTTCAGCAGCTGTGCCAAAACCTGAGCCGTTGTGATGGCAAAGAGGATTTAGTAGAGTGGGCCTTATTAAACTGGTTACAGCACTGTGTGGGTAGCCAATTTAACCCTTCGTTGTTACATCGCCGGGATCAAAGCAGCAGTATTGAGCAGGTGCAGCAGCCTGTGCTGGCACTGCTGTCTTTGTGTGCACAACAAGCCACACATGAAGAACTACAGGAGCAGTCCTGGAACATGGGCTTAGAAGTGCTGGGGTTGCCCGGTTCAACAACCCGCCCCCTTGCCAGTTTTCAGCTGTTAAGCGAACAATTACCGGCCCTTATTCACAGTTCACCCAAAGTAAAACAACAGCTATGGCAAATGGTGAAAATAGCAGTTCAAGCTGACGAGCTGGTGAATGAACAGGAAGAATTGTTATTGCATGCGCTGGTTTTGTTACTGGAACTGCCTGTCAGTCCGCAGATATAACGCCAACCAACTTTGTGCCTTCCGCAGTCAGGTATTCTGACTGCGGATCAGTTGTTCAAAGTCCGCAGCAGGCAAAGCTTTGCTGCATAAATAACCCTGATAATAATCACAACCTTGTAAAGCTAAATACTCCAGTTGCTCTTGCCGCTCAACCCCTTCAGCCAACGCCTTTAAGCCAAGAATATGCGCCATAGAGATAATAGCTGTGACTATGGCCTGACTTTCGCTGTTCTCTGCCACCTCATCCACAAAACTCTTATCAATTTTCAGCACATCCAGCTGATAACGTTGCAAATAGGCAAAAGACGAATAGCCTGTACCAAAGTCATCAATAGCCAGCTTGACCCCCATCTGATGCAAATCAGAGAGCACCAGCTCGGCCTGCTGCTCCCGCGACATAATGGCACTTTCAGTCAGTTCAAGCTCCAGAAGTTCTGCCGGGAAGCCGGTTTCCTTTAGGATCTGCGCTGTCTGAGCCCCTATATCGCCATGACTGAATTGATGTGAAGACAAGTTCACTGCCAGTTTTAAATCAGGCAAACCAGCCTGACGCCATAAAGCGCCCTGACGACAGGTTTCAGCGAGCACCCAATCGCCAATAGCGCCAATCAGCCCTGTATCTTCAGCTATAGGAATAAAACGTGCCGGTGGTATCAACCCCTCCACCGGATCGTTCCAGCGAACCAAGGCCTCTGCACCGACAATACGACCGGTTTTGATATCGGTTTGTGGCTGGTAATAGACTAAAAACTGGTTCTGCGCCAAAGCACCACGCAAACGGGCTTCTAAATCAATACGCTGACGGGCATACAGAGTTAAGTCATCGGAGTAATAAGCAAAACGACCGCGGCCCTGCTCTTTAGCGCGGTACAAAGCTGCATCGGCATTACTGAGCAAAATTTCCCCTTCAGTACCATGATCCGGATAAACTGAAATGCCAATACTGGCACCAATCCGAACCTCTGCGTTGTTACTTAACAGCCAGGGCTGGCTCATATCAGTGATCAGTTGGGTGGCAAAACGCGCTGCATCTTCACTTTGATGCAATTGCTCAAGCAGAATAATAAACTCATCGCCGCCAAAACGTGCGACTGTATCTATATCCCTCAGCCGTTGTTTCAGCGAAGCCGCCACCAGCTTTAACAGCTCATCCCCGGCCGGATGACCAAAGCTGTCGTTGATGTACTTAAAGCGATCCAAATCCATCATCAGCACGGCAAACTGATGCTGGTCCCGTTTCGCTAAATCCACCGCATTTTGTAGCCGTGAACTCATCAGTAAACGGTTGGGTAAGTCGGTCAGGACATCATGATGCGCCAGATAGGCTAATTCCTGCTCTGAGGCTTTTAACTGGGTAATATCGGCAAATACAGCCACATAGTGACTGACGTGCTGGCTGGCATCCAGAATAGTATTGATACTGAGCAGCTCAGGATAAATTTCACCATTTTTGCGCCTGTTCCAGACTTCGCCCTGCCAGTGCCCCTGCTCCTTCAGATCCTGCCACATCTGACGATAAAAGCTTTCATCATGCCGTCCCGAGGCAAACATAGCCGGTGTATTACCAATCACCTCTTCTTCTTTGTACCCCAACATCTGCAATAACGACTGATTCACCTGAATGATGCGGTTGGCTGCATCAGTCACCATAATACCCTCCCGGGTACTTTCAAACACAGCTGCAGCCTGTTGCAAAGAGGATTCAAACTGCTGGCGCTTGACTGCATTCCCCAGAGCTGTAGCCAGCATTTTTAATGCATCCAGCTCCACCTGATTCCATTCGCGGCAGTTATGATGCTGCTCCACCCCAAGTAAGCCCCACCAGACTCCATCCACCATAACAGGCATCAGCGCTATAGCCTGAATACGGAAGCGTTTCAGTACAGGTTGTAACATGTGATCCATGTCTTTTGCCTGCCCGGCAACAATATTTCCTTTTGTCAGTTGCTGAATGGCAGGGTACCAGCGGGATAGCTGATTATTTAACTGTTTAAAGGTACGGACATGTTCTTTTTGATCCCGGCGCCACTGGGTTAATAAAGCCCCACTGACCAGCTCGTGGTGCACAGTATTCTGATACAGATAAATGGCATCGACATCCAAAGCGCGGCTGATAGCCGGCAACATACTGCGCAGTAGTTGCAACCAGTCACTGTGCTGTAAAAAACGAGCCGCCATATCTGCCAGATTCGACATCACCAAAGCTCTCTGCTTCAATTCACGGCGGAAATGAACTTCAGCACTGATATCATCCACTGTGACTAAAGCGCCGGATAACTGCTCTTGTTCAAACAGCGGCTCTGCATTCACCTTAAGCCAACGCTGGATCTGACCACGTTCTATCCCCATCACCACATCGCGTACAGGTGCGCCGGTGCGCAGCACTTCATTGCTTGGATAAAGTTCGGTGGGATACTGTGATCCATCTTCGTAGATAGTTTTCCATGCTTCAGCTTTGGGAAGCTGAGCCCGCATTTCAGCGAGACTACAGTTCAGAATCCTCTCTGCTGCCGGATTAGCATCAACAATAGCGCCGGTTTTGTCATGCAACACCAGCCCTTCAGACATAGTGTTAAATAAGGTTTTAAGTTTGTCGCTACTCGCTTCCTGCTCCAGCCTGGCTTGCCGGAGTTCAGTAATATCAACCATAGCCCCAATAATGTGTTGTTTCCCTTCCCTGAGCTCTGGCAGCAGTCGCAGATCGTCGCGAATAAAACGTAAATGACCTGCTGCATCAAAAAAACGATACTCATGACGATAGTGTCCATGCAACAAGGTCTGCTCTATGGCAAGGCCTGCCAAAGCTTTATCTTCAGGATGAACGCCATGCTCCCACCATTGATCCGACAAGGATTGTTCAACGCTGTAACCAAATAAACGTTCGATGTTGCTGCTGACCCAACTGGTTTTACAACTGGTGCCATCCAGCTCTATACGATGTAATACAGTAGAACTGGCAGCTAAGATGGCATCCAGTTGCTGAGAGTTGTGCAGCTGTTGCTGGTGGCTGCGGTTTAAATCAGCATACAGCTGACGTTTTTCTGTCACATCATCAAAAGTAGCCAACAACTGATCTGGCTGCCCTTCCTGACTAAATCGTTGCATCATCAGTTTTATCGTTAAAATACGGCCTGACTGATGCCGTAACTGAATATCTGTCTCTGCCAGATTTTGATCTTTGGACGAAAAACTGGTTGCCATAAATTGCTCAGGATTTTGGGCTAAATCGCGTAAAGACAGTTTAAGTAACCCGGCCTCAGAATAGCCCAGCAAGGACTGCAGTTTTTTATTGACCCGGATAAAAGGCTGATGAGTCCGTGACAATATAGCCATGCCGGAAAAAGGCATATCAAAAAAAGCCTGAACTGTTTTGTCCTGCTCTGTTTGTTTCGCAGCTAATGCCAGTTGATGCGACTGAAGCAATTCCCGCCAATACAACAAAGCACCAAGCACCAGTAACATCAGCAAAGTACCTGAAACAATCGACAGCCAGAGCAACAAGGTATCCAAAGGGTGCAGTACTTCTGCCACATCAATTTTGCTGACCAACATCCAGTTGGTTTGCCGTATCGGCGTATAAGCGCCCAATACAGGTTGATTGCGGTAATCCAGTTCTTCTGCGGTATGAAATTGCCGTTGCCTCAACGCCTTTGCAGCCAGCAGGGGACCATCAATATCAGCATCTTTGATGACAGATTGTTGTGGATGACGTAATGGATTTAAAAACACCACTGAACGCCCTTGTTGCTGCACCAGCAAAACTTCAGCGGTTGGGCTGGACACTGGCCAGTTTTGAATAGATGGAAACAAATACAGGCTGGTATCCACCACAAATACCAGCTGATATACATGCTGCCCTATAGCCAGTGGTAAGAACCAGCTTAATTGGCAGTACCTGTCCAGTCTGTCGTTATCACATTGGGTTGCAGGCTGAGGCTGATCTTTCACGCCAGATAACGCATCAAATTTCAAGGCTCGGCCTAATGCAAGACGTTGCTG
Organism: uncultured Chromatiaceae bacterium; assembly: GCA_946482615.1. The sequence goes on from CAMLSF010000088.1 coordinate 7,879, forward strand.
CCCCTGCGGGTCAAATAACAACACAGAATGAAAAGAATGCTCAGCAATCATAGAGGCCAGCCGGTTTCGCACATCAGCTATATTCTCTTCCCGCTCAAGATACTGCTGTAATTTTTGCCGGAATGAACTGTCGCGGGATAAACCATTGATGTCGTACTGCCGCTCTGCTAACCAAAGCTCCAGTTGCTGCTTTTTAATCTCGGTGACGGTACGCAGATCGGCCGTAGCCTGAGTTTTTAACTGATTACCATGTACCCACTTGGTCATAACAGCCATGGCTGGTATAGCCAGCAAAAAGGCCAGAATAAGTGCAATGACACGTAATTGCTTATATCGTACTGAGACCACTGAATCAAAGAACTGCTGTTTACGCCAGGTGGCAAGTAACAGATAAAGCAGGCAGCCGCTGAGACAAACAAAAGCGACCCCTTTGACTGTACCTAACAGCGAATTTATTTCCGGATCGCTGACGGTTAAATGCAATAAATGGTCAGAACCAAAAATCCACAACAATGCAAAACTGCAATACAGCAGCACAATACGAATAGCGGTTAAAGGGTAAGCAGGTGTGGCCATGTCTATCCGTGTCAGTTTATTTTTCTAAGCATCTTTGTGCAGTAACGCCTGTTTTTGTACTTTTGATAAAGAGTGGATCACCAAAAGTCTGGACTGGTCTATTTGTCGTTTGATTTCCTGCTCCGGCACTGTGTTGTTCAAACGCAGCGTATTCCAGTGCTTTTTATTCATATGATAACCGGGGGTGATAGCCGGAAAAATATCACGTAAGGCCAGAGCTTCATCCGGATCACATTTTAAATTCAGCCGCGCTTCACCCTGCCCTGAAAACAGAATAGCAAAGATTTTGCCTTTTACTTTATAGACATAGAGATCCGGACCAAAAGGAAAATCCTCTTCAGTTCCCATCAGTTCAAGGCAGTAATCACGTACAGCGGAAAATTGCATAGACCTTATCCGGCAGATTGCAGCAGTACAGAATGCAGAACGCCAATTAAAAAACCAATCACAAAACCAATCACAAAAGCAAAGAAGGCTGCTTATGCAGCCCTCTGCGACAACTTATTTGCTGGTATGTAATTTCATCCAGGCAAAAACTTCGTTGTACCAACGCTCCGCATTACGGGGTTTTAAGATCCAGTGGTTTTCATCCGGGAATATCACCAGTCTGGATTCTATGCCTTTGCGCTGCAAGGTGGTAAAAGCGCCCAGCCCCTGCGCATAAGGCACGCGATAATCTTTTAAACCGTGGATCACCAGCATAGGGGTTTTCCAGTTATCCACTAAAGCGGACGGATTAAACTTCTGATAATCCCCCTCTTTGTTCCAGACCGGACCGCCCATATCATGTTCAGGGAACCACAGCTCTTCCGTACTGCCGTAAAAGCTTGGCATATCAAATAAACCGGCATGGTTGACTAAACATTTAAAACCTTCAGGCCAGTTACCAGCAATCCAGTTCATCATGTAACCACCATACGAAGCGCCTAAAGCACATGCATTGGTGCCATCCAGCCATTTTTCTTTTTCAGTGATAAAAGCTAAACCTTTTTGTAAATCCACCAGTGGTTTGCCACCCCAATCCCGGGCGATAGAGTCAGTAAAAGCCTGACCGTACCCCGTAGAACCGTGGAAATCGATCATCACCACGCCATAACCCTGAGCTGCCCATAACTGCGCATTCCAGCGGTAGTTAAACATATTGCCAAAGCTGCCTTGCGGCCCGCCGTGCACAATAAAGGCGATGGGGTATTTTTGGCCTTCTTTGTAATTGACTGGTTTCATCCAGTAGCCATGCACTGTTTCGTCATTGGCACCGGGGAAATTAAACTGGGCAAATTCAGCGAACTGAATATCAGCCAAAGCCTCTTTGTTGATTTGGGTTAAGGCTGTTGGTGCGCCGGTTTCAGCGGTAATTTGATAGATATCGCTCGGCTTGTCGAGGCTGTGATTGGTAAAAATCAGCTTATTGCCCGCTACATTTAAGTCATTGGCTGTACCGTCGGCATACACTTTACTGATATCGCCAAAGCTGGTGTTAATAGAGAAAATACCGTGCTGGCCTGTGTCCTGAGCTGTGACATAAATGGTTCTGTTGTCCGCACCAAATTTATAGTCACTGATGGATCTGTCCCACTCAGGCGCCAGCTCTTTCCGCTGACCTGTCACCATATCCAATAAAATCAAACCGAAACGATCCGCCTCATAGACTGGCTTTTTCATCGCTAAATAAGCCATAAAACGACCGTCGCTGGAGAACGAAGGTTTGGCATCCCAGGCGGCGTTGTCGCGGGTTAAGTTGACTTTTTCGCCACCTTTGACCGACACCTGAAAAATATCAAAGTTGGTATGCCAGGCCTGATCCACGCCAGGAATTTTGGCACTGAACACCAGATTTTTACCATCAGGTGTGAAGGATACTTCGTTGATCCCTGCTATATCAGTATTCCATTCAGGCAACAAATCTTTAGCATCCGTGACTTTTTTGCCCGTTAAATCTGCAATGTACAAATGACTTCTGAATTCGTCCGCCCAGGTATCCCAATGCCGCACCATCAGTTGGTCATACACCATGGCACTGTCTTCCTGACCAGCTTTGACTTGTTTAGCTTCGACTGTGCAGGACAAGGTTTCACAACCTGGCTTAGCCGCCATTTGCAGTACAATTTTGCTGCTGTCATCTGACACTAAAAAACCGTCTACATCTAAAGGCAACTCTGTGATCTGCTGAGCTTCACCACCAGTCACAGGCAAACGCCAAACCTGTGCAGTACCAGAGCGGCCTGCGATAAAATACAAAGCACTGCTGTCTTTGCTCCAGGCCACACTGTGTTCTTTGTCATCATTAAAGGTTAAACGACTGACTTTGTTATTTTGCTGCAGATCAATTAAATACAGATCGGCACTGGTATCGGCAGGCGCCAGACCACCATTTTTCTGACCGTAAACCAGGTAACGTCCATCAGGAGACACCACCACATCGTAAACTTTGTTCAGTTTATTTAAATGCTCAATGGTCAGAGGGGTTTTGGCGACAGCGGCACCGCTTAGCAAAGCAGCGGTGAGAAAGATCCAGGCTTTCATAAATTCTCCCATAAGAATGTTCCTGAAAAAACGCCCTGAAGTTCAGGGCGTTTTTTTCGTTATCTATTTAGTATTCAGGCGCTTTGGTCAAGTTCAGCTATCTTCACTTTCCAAATAGCAGGCCCTTGTTTATGCACGTTATTTCCCTGACTGTCAACCGCCACAGTCACTGGCATGTCCTCCACGTCAAACTCGTAAATCGCTTCCATACCTAAATCGGCGAAAGCGACAACCCGGGATTTTTTAATAGCTTTGGACACTAAATAAGCTGCGCCACCCACAGCCATTAAATACACAGCTTTGTGCTCTTTAATGCTTTCAACCGTTTTGTCACCACGCTCGGATTTACCAATCATGCCCAGTAAGCCAGTCTGGCCTAACATCATGTCAGTGAATTTATCCATGCGGGTGGCTGTGGTAGGGCCTGCCGGACCCACAACTTCAGAACCTACGGCATCCACTGGTCCTACGTAGTAGATAAAGCGGTTTTTAAAATCAACGCCTTCAGGCAAAGCTTCGCCCTTGGCCAGCATATCGGCGATACGTTTATGTGCTGCATCACGGCCAGTCAGCATTTTGCCTGACAGCAATACGGTTTCACCGGCTTTCCAGTCCAGCACATCAGCAGGAGTCACTGTATCTAAATTGACACGGCGCACATTGTTGCCCAGCTCCCAGGTCACTTCCGGCCAGTCTTCCAGCTTAGGAGGAGTTAACACAGCAGGGCCCGAACCATCTAAATGGAAATGGACATGACGTGTAGCAGCACAGTTCGGGATCATCACCACAGGTTTAGAAGCCGCATGAGTGGCAACAGATTTGATTTTGACATCCACCACAGTCGTCAAACCACCTAACCCCTGAGCACCAATACCCAGTTTGTTGACTTTATCGTACAGCTCAACACGCAGCTTTTCGTCTGCTGTTTCAGCGCCTTTTTCCAGCAGGTCCTGAATATCGACAGGCTCCATCAGAGCTTCTTTGGCCAATACGGCTGCTTTTTCAGCTGTACCACCAATACCTATACCCAACATGCCTGGCGGACACCAGCCTGCGCCCATTTTTGGCAGAGTTTCCAGCACCCATTCGACCACTGAGTCAGACGGGTTTAACATCACCATTTTGGTTTTGTTTTCGCTGCCGCCGCCTTTGGCCGCTATCGCCACTTCGACATGGTGACCCGGGATCATATCGATATGCACCACAGAAGGCGTATTGTCCTGGGTATTTTTACGGGCACCGGCGGGGTCAGCCACAATAGAAGCACGCAGCGGGTTATGTGGGTTCAGATAAGCACGGCGTGTGCCTTCGTCCACCATTTGCTGCACTGTCATATCGGTTTTGTCCCATTTCACGTCCATACCGATTTTTACGAAACAGGTCACAATACCAGTGTCCTGACAGATAGGTCTGTTGCCTTCGGCCGACATACGGGAGTTGATCAGAATTTGGGCTATAGCATCTTTAGCGGCCTGGTTTTGTTCTTTGTGATAGGCCTTTTCCAGAGCCTGGACAAAATCCAGCGGGTGATAAAAAGAGATGTACTGCAACGCATCTTCGATGCTGTCGATAAAGTCTTGCTGACGAATGACGGTCATACTGTGCCCTTCCATTATTCCCGTCGCTCCTGAAGCTGCAGCTTTGTTGACTGCGCTCTTCGCCCCGGTTACATAGTGGCCTATGCTCCCGGTGACTCACTCGCTTGTCGTCGCGCTGCAACTGCAATTACTTAGGGTAATATAAGTTCTATGATTGTGAATTTTCCTGTTGGCTGTTCTGCATCCAGACCAAAAGGCATTTTCTATGTTCAGGTGAATTATTGCTGATATGATACAGCGCAACAGATCCAGCGGCTAGTCAGCAGGCGTATTTTTGCCGGAACCAGCCCGTTTTATGAGACGATTTATGTCACAGTTTTTAAAGTTAGATGCCAAAGTGCCGCATCTGCTGGAGTATTTTTCTGCTATAGCAGCTGAGCCCTGGGCCATGTTGCTCGACTCAGCCGCCAGCAATCACGTTAACAGTCGCTTTGATATTCTGGTCGCCCGTCCTGTCGCGACCCTGGTGTATCAGCAGAGTCAATTAATTCAAACCACACAAGGTCAAAACCAGTTGCTGCAAATGGACCCTTTTGGTGCTTTGCAGCAGCTGATCAGCCGGTATTTTCCGGATAAACCAACCTTATCCGACAACCCTGATCTACCTTTTGTCGGAGGCGCTTTAGGTTATTTTGGCTATGACCTGGGAACAGTAATCGAGCCTGTACCCCAAGCGGCAGATTCAGGCGCTTTGTTGCCGGATATGGCTGTAGGTATTTACCTGTGGGCGCTGATTCTGGATAAACAACAGCAGCAGCTGTGGTATGTGGATTACCGAGGTGATGCAGCAACACACTGGGCCGAAACCTGCAAACTTTTTGCAGCACCAGAGAATACCGAAGCCTTTCAACTTACGTCTGACTGGCAAGCCAATATGGATAAGACCAGCTATACCAGCAAGTTTAATCAAATACAAAACTACCTTCGCAGTGGTGACTGTTACCAGATTAATTTAGCTCAGCGTTTTGCCGCCAGTTACAGCGGTGACGAATGGCAGGCCTATTTAACTTTACGCAGTAAAAATGCCGCCCCTTTTTCCGCCTTTTTGCGTTTGCCGCAGGGGGCTGTATTAAGTTTATCGCCGGAGCGGTTTTTACAACTCAAAGCTGGCCAGGTTGAGACCAAACCAATTAAAGGCACCAGACCCCGTTTTGCCGATCCACAGCTTGATAAGCAAAGCGCAGAAGAGCTGCAGGCCGCACCAAAAGACAGGGCAGAAAATGTGATGATTGTCGATTTGCTGCGCAACGATTTAGGCAAACATTGTGTGCCGGGTACGGTAAAAGTACCGGCTTTATTTGCTATTGAATCTTTCCCTGCCGTGCATCATCTGGTCAGTACTATTACCGGCACTTTAAGCCCCAATGCCGATGCCTGTGATTTATTGCGTGGTGCTTTTCCCGGCGGCTCTATAACCGGAGCCCCTAAAGTGCGGGCTATGCAGATTATCGCTGAATTAGAACCCAACAGCCGCTCTGTGTATTGTGGTGCTGTAGGTTATATCAACAGCAGAGGGGATATGGATACCAATATTGCTATCCGCACTTTGGTGATGGCGCAAGGTCAGGCCTTTTGTTGGGCTGGTGGAGGCATAGTGGCAGACTCACAGGTTGATGCGGAATACGAAGAAACCTTCCATAAAGTCAATAAAATTTTACCTTTACTGGCTCAAACTACAGCTTCAGTATCGATGGACTAACCACATGAACCGGCAGCAGTTTTTACAACGTTTTATCCTCCAGCCAGCAAAACATTCAGTGTTACTGCAGTTGGAAAAAAGTAAAGCAGCTGCTGTGTTATTAGTCATCAGGGAACATCAGGGGGAATTGCAGTTACTGCTGACCAAACGCAGCTCAGATTTACGTCATCATCCGGGCCAAATCAGCTTCCCTGGTGGCAAAATTGAAGCGAATGAGCAAAGCCATCAGGCCGCTTTACGTGAAACCCATGAAGAGACCGGCATAACACCAGAGCAACTGGACCTGATTGGGCAATTGCCCAGCTACGCCACTGGTACAGGCTTTTTAATTCAACCCTGGATTGCTTTTTTGACCTGTGACGTTGAACTGAAGCTGCAAGCCTCTGAAGTAGAATCTGCTTTTTGGCTCCCTTTGTCTTTTGTAATAGATCCACAAAATACCCACAGTGAACATTTTGCCATGCATGGCCAATCACACTTAGTTCACTTTATGCCCTATGGCCCTCATCTTATTTGGGGAGCTACAGCGGCTATCCTTTACTCATTGAAACAACAACTGCATTTTTTGCCACTGTAATTAAATCAGCACAGCACAGTACAGAGTTTTTGCTGTAATAAGCACCGACCAGTTACCAGATGAGTTACGAAATCCATTGGCTTCCGTTAGAATGGCGCCCAATTCTTATAACTAAAAGCAGGATCCGAATGATTATTAGTGCTTTTGATATGTTCAGCATTGGTATTGGCCCATCCAGTTCTCACACCGTAGGCCCAATGCGTGCTGCGAAAAAATTCTGTGAAAACCTGCAGGCTATGGGTTTATTTGAGCAAGTGACCAGCGTGAAAGCTGAGCTGTTTGGTTCTTTAGGCCAAACCGGTATTGGTCACGGTACAGGCAAAGCAGTGATTTTAGGTTTATCAGGTTTTTTACCGGAAAACATTAACCCTGATGCCATACCTGCGCTGTTAAAAACAGTGGATGAAACCCAACAAATCCTGCTGGATCAAAAACACTCCGTCTCTTTCCCACGCGAAGGCGCCATCGTCTTTCATCGCCGTAAAACCTTAAAAGAGCATTCCAACGGCATGGAACTTATTGCCTATGCCGGTCATGAAGTGCTGTTCAGTGAAATTTATTTCTCGATAGGCGGCGGCTTTATTGTCAAAGCTGAAGATTTTGCCAAAGAAAAAGAAGCCGCCAGTCAGTTTGCCGCTAACAATCCACCACCTTTCCCTTTTGAAAGCGGCGCAGAGCTGATGAAACTCTGTAAAGAAAACGGTTTGTCCATCGCAGGTTTGATGATGGAAAACGAGAAGGTGCTGCGCAGTGAACAACAAATTCAGGACGAGCTGGGTAAAATCTGGCAAACCATGTACGACTGCGTACAAAGGGGTATTCGTACCGAAGGCATTTTGCCTGGTGGTTTAAAAGTAAAACGCCGGGCCCCTGCCCTGCATAAACGTTTAATGGCAGAAAAAAGCGCAGATCCTCTGCAGGTGATGGATTGGGTCAATTTATTTGCGTTGGCCGTCAATGAAGAAAACGCCGCCGGTGGCCGTGTGGTCACTGCACCGACCAATGGTGCGGCCGGTATTATTCCGGCAGTGCTGATGTATTACGACAAATACATTCAGCCTGTCACACCGGATATCTATTGCCGTTACCTGTTAACAGCGGCCGCTATTGGTATTTTGTATAAAAAGAATGCGTCGATTTCTGGTGCTGAAGTGGGCTGTCAGGGCGAAGTGGGTGTCGCCTGTTCTATGGCAGCAGGTGCTTTAACTGAAATTCTGGGTGGTTCTGTTGATCATGTCGAAAACGCCGCAGAAATTGGTATGGAGCATAACTTAGGTTTAACTTGTGATCCGGTCGGCGGTTTGGTGCAGGTACCATGCATTGAACGTAATGCCATGGGTTCCATTAAAGCCATCAACGCTTCACGTTTGGCCTTGCGTGGCACAGGCGAACACAAGGTTACTCTGGATAAAGTGATTAAAACCATGTGGGATACAGGCCGCGATATGCAAAGCAAATACAAAGAAACGTCACGTGGTGGGTTGGCGGTAAATATCATCGAGTGCTGATAGCACAGGGTCAGAGCCTTGGCTCTGACCCTGAGGGATCCCCACAAATTTCGACATAGTTAACAACTCCATTGGGC
>CAMLSF010000089.1 GCA_946482615.1 uncultured Chromatiaceae bacterium
TTTCATATTGTTTTTCACCTGGTAGTTGTAAATTTTTATGTTTCAGCCAAGCTGAAAACTTCCTGCTTCCAATTTGGGCGACAACTATATCGAACTTTTATTACGTTTTTCTTACATCGGACCAGATTGCCGTTGAACTAAGATCAACTTTGGTTGTCAGGTCCGATTTGTCACGCAAGTGTAACATATGAACTTTAAAAATCGTACATTTGCTGTGTCTAATCAACACCATTTTCAAAATCAGGTTGAACAACCTGTATCTATGCAAAGTCGCCGCGGAAACTGGGTTTTCATACCGATTCAGTATATGCTGGCACAACTATTTAATTGGCTTGACGCTTATGAATTATATTTTTTCATCTATTTTAGTGACGTCCATTTTTTCCTTCAGCGGGATTGTTATGGCTAAAGAGCAAACACTGACTGTTGCCACTTTTAACGTTAGTATGGAATCCGAAAACTATCTGGCAAAAGGTGTTGCCGGCAGCCCACAGGTGTTGAGCACCTTACTCGCTGAAGGAAATCATCCGCAAATCAAAAATATCGCTGCTATAGTGCAACAAACCCAACCCGATATTTTGCTGCTGAACGAATTTGATTACATTGAAGACTCCACCGCAGGCGTACAACTGTTTATCCGTAATTATCTGAATAAAGCGCAAAGTGCCGATGGAAAAACCATTGATTACCCCTACTTTTATTACAGTACTGTCAACACAGGGCAACCCAGTGGTTTTGATTTGGACAATGACGGTCAGCTTACCAATAAAGGGGCTGACGCCTGGGGCTTTGGCCAGTATCCGGGCCAGTACGGCATGATGCTGTTATCGAAGTATCCAATTAACACTAGCAAAGTCAGAACCTTCCAGCACTTTAAATGGAAAGATATGCCCGGTGCTTTGCAAACCACAAAAGCCGATGGTTCGCCCTGGTACAGCTCTGAAGCCTGGCAGTTAATGCCCTTGTCATCCAAAGCGCATTGGGATGTGCCTGTACTGGTGAATAAGAAACCTGTTCATTTACTGATCAGCCACCCTACTCCGCCTGTGTTTGACGGTGACGAAGACAGAAACGGCAAACGTAACCATGATGAAGTCCGGTTTTGGACTGATTACTTAAGCCCAACTAAATCATCTTATATCTATGATGACAGAGGCCAGAAAGGCGGTTTGGCCGAAGATCAAAGCTTTGTGATCCTTGGCGATTTAAATTCATCCCCGGTTGAAGGTAATGCCTATAAAGAAGGTATTGGCAATTTATTGATGCACCCAAGAGTGGATAGCAGTTTTACGCCTCAAAGCGTGGGTGGTAAAGTACATAGCCCGGACAGTCCTTATGCAGCTACTCACACCGCAGGCTGGCGAATGAGGGCAGATTATGTGCTGCCATCTAAATCTGGTTTTAAAGTACTGTCCAGTGGTGTGTTTTGGCCAGCAAAAGGTCAGCCTTTTTATGAACTGGTTGCCGATCGTGCAGCAAGCTCTGATCATCGTCTGGTCTGGGTCAAACTTAAACTGACAGCTCAATAGGCGACTAATAAAAAACGGAGCTAATTAGCTCCGTTTTTTATCTTCATAGCAAAATGATTACTTTTGATCAACCAAAGGCGCACTGTACGCCAATTCCATATCCCATGGCAGTTGGATCCAGGTGTCCTGTTCTATATCAGTCACATAATGATCCACCAGAGGTTTACCCTGAGGTTTGGCATACACAGTGACAAAACAAGCAGTTGGAAAATGCTCCCGCAGCGCTTTGGCGGTTTCACCCGTATCAACCAAATCGTCCACTATCAGCAAACGTGGGCTGTCTGCTAAAGCAGCGTCTTTCAGCACTTTTAATTCACGTTGTTGATCATGGTCGTAACTGGAGACACAAATACTGTCCACCACCCGGATATTCAGTTCCCGCGCCAGAATAGCGGCAGGCACTAAGCCACCGCGGCTGACTGCGACTATGCTGTCAAAATCGCGGTTTAATAAGCTTTTCGCTAACTCTTTGGTGGCTCTGTGAAAGGCTTCCCAGGAGACATAAAACATTTTGTTGGTGGTTAGTGACATAACTGTTCCTTAAACCAGAGCTAATGCGATTTCAACCATCTCATTAAAAGAGGTCTGACGTAATTCAGCGCTTAAGGCTTCACCGGTACGGATATGATCGCTGACTGTCATGATAGCCAGAGCTTTAATACCAAACTCTGCCGCTACGCCGTATAAACCAGCGGCTTCCATTTCAACACCTAATACACCGTATTTTTCCAGGCGGTCGAACAAGGTTGGATCCGGGTTGTAGAACAAATCAGAGGTAAATAAGTTACCTACTTTGACATCAATATTTTTTGCACGTGCAGCAGCGACTGCACGCTCCAGTAAACCATAATCCGCTAAAGCTGCAAAATCCAGATTGCCGCCCAGGCGATTACGATTGACGTTAGAGTCAGTGCTGGCACCCATAGCGATCACAACATCACGAACTTTCACATCCAGTGGTAAACCACCACAGGAACCAATACGGATAATGTTTTTTACACCATAAAACTTCACCAGTTCAGTGGCATAAATCGACATAGACGGAATACCCATGCCTGAACCTAACACACTGACTTTTTTCCCCTGATAAGTCCCGGTGTAACCAAACATATTACGTACAGTGTTGACACACACTACGTCCTGTAAAAAGGTATCGGCAATATGTTTAGCGCGCAGCGGGTCGCCAGGCATTAATACTGTGTCTGCAAAAGCGCCTTCAGGCGCATTAATATGAGGAGTTGCCATGAGTTACTCTGAATTAAGAAGCTAAAAAGGATTGACCATAAGGCATGGCCGCTAAATCAAAATAGTCGGCCAGAGTCTGGCCCATATCAGCGAAACTTGCTCTTTCGCCTAAATCTTTGGCAGCGCGGTTTTTACCATAAAACAGCACTGGCACATATTCGCGGGTATGTTCTGTGCCTACCCAGGTTGGGTCACAACCATGATCCGCTGTTAACAATAAAACAGCATCATCATCCAGCGCCGCCATAATCTCCGGCAAGCGGGTATCAAAGTACTCCAGCGCTTCACCATAACCAATAGGATCACGGCGGTGGCCATAGTTCTGGTCAAAGTCAACCAGATTAGTGAAGACTATGCTGCGCTCTGGAGCTATCGCCATTTCGGCCAGAGTTTTGTCCACCAGCGCAGCTAAACCTGTGGCTTTCACTTCTTTGCTAATGCCCTGATGCGCATAAATATCCGCAATTTTACCAATGCTGATCACTGTGCCACCTGACTGAGTCAGGGTATCCAGCACAGTCGGAGCAGGAGGTAAAACCGAATAATCTTTTCTGTTACCAGTGCGGGCATAGTTTGTGGCTTCAGTGCCGAGGAAAGGACGGGCTATCACCCGGCCTATATTGTAACTGTCCAGAAGCTCACGCGCGGTTTCACAGAACTGATACAGCTTCTCCAGACCAAAATGTTCTTCATGAGCCGCCACCTGAAACACACTGTCCGCCGAGGTATAACAAATAGGTTTGCCGGTTTTGATATGTTCATCACCCAGCTTCACCAGAATATCAGTGCCTGAAGCGTGGCAATTGCCCAAAATACCGGGCACACCAGTACGGCGGACTAACTCGTCAATCAGTTCAGCAGGAAAACTGTTTTGTTTATCGTGGAAATAGCCCCAGTCAAATAACACTGGCACACCGGCAATTTCCCAGTGACCACTGGGTGTGTCTTTACCACTGGATAATTCGCGGGCATAACCATAACTGCCGAACAGGGTTGGACTATCTTCGACCAATGCCATTTCACCACTGGCAGCAAAACCTGCTTTGACTAAACCTAAACTGGCCAGGTGAGGCAATTGCAGTTGACGGCCTTTGGCCTGAAAAAATGCTTTACTGATGCTGGCAAAAGTATTGGCTCCGACATCACCAAACTTGTCAGCATCGGGCGCACTGCCAATGCCGAAGCTGTCCATCACTAAAATTACTGCCTTTGACATACATACCTACCTATTACATCACCCCTCAGGATCGAAAGTGATCATGAGGTCAGGTAACGCCAGCCACAAGTGGCAAAAATTAAAAAGGGCACGCAGCTTATGCAAAAACGTACCCTTTGGCAATCCTCTGTTTTACATTTTGCTAACTGATTTTAAATTTCCCTACCAAGCCAAACAAGGTATCAGACAACTGACGGATCTCGTTCGACAGTCGATCATTATCCTTAGCTATCTCTCCTGCTGCACTGGCCTGATCATGCAGCGCATACAGGTTTTTGGTAATTTCTTCAGACACCAGAGCCTGCTCTTCAGTAGCAGCCGCAGTTTGCGTCGCCATATCATTTACTTTAATTGAGGATTGCTGCAACTGACGGAACACTTGTTCGGCCTGAGAAAAACTACTGACGGTTAAATCCGCATTGGTTTTACCACTGCTGATGGCTGTTGCGGCCTCGTTCACCCGGCTTTGCAGTGCCTGGATCATTTCCTGAATATGGTTGGTACTTTGCTGAGTCCTGGAAGCCAAAGTACGCACTTCATCCGCCACTACGGCAAAACCCCGGCCTTGCTCTCCTGCACGGGCCGCTTCAATAGCAGCATTTAATGCCAATAAATTCGTTTGCTCAGCTATGCCACGTATCACATCCAATACAGAAGCAATATTTTCGGAGCTGTTTTCCAACTCTCCTGAACAAGCCAGAGCTTTATCCACATCCCGGGTTAAACTCGCCATACTCTGAGTCACACTGTTCACAACCACTAAGCCGCGCTCTGCACTGATCTTGGCTTCATCGGCTTCATGTGCCGAATCTGTGGCAACCTGCGCCATTTCTTTATTGGCTAATGTCATTTCATGTACAGCGCTGACAATAGAATCAGAAGCCACATTTAATGAGCGGGTTATGTCATTGGTTTTCATAGCGGATTCAGACAATACCTGAGTCAGCTTACTCAGCTGCGCAGCCTGCTGCAGCACTGAGGCAATCAGTTGACATAAGTTGGCGACAAACCCATTAAACTGCCCGGCCAAAGCGGCAAATTCGTCCTGTGAATTGGTATCCAGCCTGGCCGTTAAATCACCATCACCGGACGCTATTTCAGACAAACGCGCAGTTAACGTATTGATTTGATTAGTTAAAGACTTAGGCACACTGTAGCTGAACCAGCCAGCTATCAGCAAAATAACAGCGGTGATTGTATAAGTCGTGTTTTGAAAAAAGCTGATTTCGGCAGTCAGCACTTGTTGTTCACTGATGGATTTATTGAGCGCCGCTTCGCCCGCTTTATCCAATACATTACGAAGTGCGGCAAACTGAGTCTGTTCCTCAGCGATAAGCTCAGCTGCGGCTGCCCCCGTTTTACTTGCGGCAAGCAGCGCATTTACACTTTGGTACCACAACTGATAATCCTGATCAAATTCGGCAAATTGCTGCTGCACATCAGGATAGTTTTTCAAAAACTGTAAATAATCCGTAAAACGTTGTTTGACCTGCTGGGCATTGTCTTCCACTTCAGCTTCAAGTGCCGCACTGTCCCCTTGTTTACTCAGGTGCATAGTAGTGGCTAATTTTGCCTGATATAAATCCCGATCAGCATTTAAAACCACGGATATAGCTTGCAGAAAGTTGTCCGCCTGTACCGCCAACGCATTTTTTTGTAAGCCGGATAAATAGCTGAACATAGAGACAACAATCAATAAGGTGAAAGCCAGAATAAGCATAGGTAAACTGCTTTTAACTCTGATACTGTGCAGATTCATAGTGGGTCCTTACAAAGGTGTAATACTTGACTAAGTATTGATAACAGAATGACTTTCCGCCAAATTTTAGAAAAAAATAGTTCCGTACTGTCTTGAAGCTGCAGCATCATCTATGCAATGAACTAAAGCAGCGGAGCCACGTATATGGCTACGGATAAATGAATGGAGTTTGTGAATGAAAACCGCTGTAATTACAGGAACAAGTCGTCGCCTTGGTGCTTATCTGGCAGAAAAACTCAGTGCAGAAGGCTATCAGGTCTTCGGTCTTACCAGACAACCGGATCCACAGCAGCAGTATCTGACTCAAATAGCGGTGGATTATCAGTCAGCCGATTCTGTGATGTCCGCTATTCGTCAGTTGCAACAGCGAAGCGCCAGCATCGACCTTCTGATCCACAATGCATCTTTGTTTGAAAAAGATGAGTTACATACCCAAGATACGGTGAGTTTTTACCAGGCTTTATTTGCAGTGCATATGCAATTGCCTGCGCTGTTAAACCAACAGCTGGCACCACAACTGGCAAAAACTAAGGGCGGTGGTTTAATAGTTCATATCACTGATATTTATAGTGAAAACCCAAATCCGGCTTTTTCACTGTATTGCAGCACCAAAGCAGGGCTGGAAAACTTAATGAAGTCGGCCGCTAAAGCTTATGCGCCACAAATCCGCGTCAACAGTATTCAGCCCGGCCCTATTATGTTTTTACCTGAGCATAGCAACAGTGAAAAACAACAGGTGATGCAACAAACCTTAATTGCAGAGGAAGGCGGTTTCGAGCCAATTTATCAGGGCGTCCGGTTTTTGATCGACAATAAATTTGTCACCGGCTTGAGCCTGAAAATAGATGGCGGCAGGTCGCTCGGAAAATAGCTGGCCATCAAACTGGATGGGGGCTTGTTTACTGGCTGGGTCAAACACCTGTTGAACGTAAGACTCAGCCAGTTCAGTTTTCCATGCCTCTGACCACTGCTCCTGATAGCAGATAATATCCAAATCACAGCTGCGGTCTTTGATGCTGCGCTGTGGGTCACTTCTGTCTCGTCCAAGCGACTCTTCAATACGACAAAGCTCTGCTTTTAATTCAGTGGCGGTCAGGGTCGAGTTCAGCACCAGCACTGAATTAATAAAAACATGATTAGATTCAACTAATTGTGCCTGAGTGTACACGCGCTGATATAAATACAGGGAGCCAAAGGTTTTGGCCAGCCTACTGACAGCAGCTGCTACATGCTGTTCAGGCTGAATATTTGAACCTATCGAAATCACATAATACATAGTCAACCCGCCGCAGTATCCGTCTGATGTGCTTTGCTTAACCGCACCCGCTGTCCTTGCCGGGCAAAACCAGCAAAATGCTGCTCTACCATCTGTTGATAGTCAGGCCAGTGATCTTCATAGCTCATTAAATAGGTTTTTTTACATAGCTCTGGCGGATACAGGCTCAATAATGAGTGCACAGAAGCGTGCACCGGATTGTAATCCGATAAGGTCACATCATGAAAAATCAGCTCCGGCTTTAATTGCATCAGCAGTTGAGGTATCGCCACTGTATCACCGGAGTAAAAAACACTGTGGTTAATCATCACACCAAAACAGACTTTGCCTGGTGTATGAGAAACCCGGTGCAGTTGGTAAAAATTGCCAAAGAGCTCAAACTCCTCGTTTTGCAGCAGCACCAGATCAAAATAATCAGAAAGCTCATTTTCGCCTTCACCATTTTTTGCCAGTACACCTTTTAAACATTGATGCCATAACTCGTCATAGAGTTCATGATGCAAAATCAGCCGGGCTTTCTTTTTATATTTATAACGCCCTTCATTCGCCAGCCGCTCCAGACCAAACATATGATCGGCGTGCACATGGGTAATAAATACCGCATCTATATCCTGCAGCTTTAATCCCTGCGCCGACAAGGCGGGTTTGATGGTGTAACCACAATCAATCAGCAAAGTGCCTTCAGGATTTATCACCAATGCATTGTTATTAAACAAGGTATCGGATTCGGAATGGCCACAGCCGAGAATTAACAGTTCACTGGAATCGGACAACATCATGCATTTCTACCTGAATACGAGGAGCTTTTATAGTACGGCTTTTATCTGGCATTGTATCACTGCTTACGCGGATCTTTTTACTGAAACCACAGCCACTGCTTACTGTACCTTAGTGCTATAGCGGCATCAGCCTAAAGCAATCAGAATGCTCTCCATCAAGTTTTAGTTTTTAAAAGGACAGTTCAGATGAAAACCTTGCCTTTTGTTTTATCCTCCTTATCTTTTGTACTGAGTTGTGCCTGTTACGCAGCTTTACCTCCTTTAAAACTGAATTTGGACCAGACCACAGTATCGGGTTTATCCAGTGGTGGTTATATGGCAGCACAGTTTCAGCTTGCTCATGCAGATTGGGTTAAAGGTGCGGCCATAGTGGCGGCGGGTCCGGTGTATTGTGCGCAGAATAATTTAATGACAGCGCTGGATCACTGCATCAATAAAGTCGGCAGCCCAATCCCTTTGGCGGAGATCAATAAGCAGCTCAAAGACTGGTCTGCGCAAGGTTTGCTGGCATCAGAAGCTCAAATTAAGCAAAGCAAAATCTGGTTATTGCACGGCACTGCCGATCAAAAGATCAACAAAGAAGTGGCTGATGCGCTCCATCAGCAGTACCAGCAGTGGTTACCGGCAACACAGTTAAGTTATATACAGGATAAAAACTTCGCGCATCATATGCCGACTGTCAGCGAAGGCAGTGCATGTGAAACTTCAGAAGCGCCATTTTTAGGCAAATGTAATTATGATGCAGCGGGTGAAGCACTGAAGTTTATTCAAGCCGGTTTAAAAGCCCCGGCAGACATCAGCAGTGGCACTGTTTATCCGATTGAGCAGCAAAAAATAGCAGGGGATCTGGCCGCTACTATGGCTGAGCAAGGTTATGTCTATGTGCCCAAAAGTTGTGAACAAGGCCAAAGCTGTACTTTGCATATCAGCTTTCATGGCTGTAACCAACATGCTGAGGCTGTAGGTATGGCCTATGTTGAAAAAGCCGGCTTTAACCGCTATGCCGATAGCAACAACATAGTGGTGCTGTATCCACAAAGCCGCGCCTCAAACCTGATGCCAATGAACCCACAAGCCTGCTGGGACTGGTGGGGTTATACAGATACCAATTATGCCAACCGTAAAGGTCAGCAAATTCAGGCGGTTGTTAAACTGGCTCAGTCTCTTAGCACCAGGTAAATACAAACGGAGCCCGGCTAAGGCTGGGCTTTTAACCACAAAGCCCGTTTCGCTACTTGGTCAGCACCCGCTTCTTTGTTTTCGGTCAGGGCCCACGCTGGATCCGCCGCAAAAGTCACAGTGGTGGTATAAGTTTTACCACGGCTGAGAAAACTCAGTGCGGCGGTATCCCCCACTTTGTAACTGGCTAAAGCTTTGTCCCACTGCGCCTTGGACCTTAAATTGTAACGGCCCAGTTTTAGCAACACATCGCCTTTATCTACCCCGGCCTGATACAAAGGTGTACCAATCAAGGTATTGCTGTCGACTTTCAGCTGTTTGCCCTCTTCCACTAAAGCTGCAGCAGTTAAAAAAGCTTCTGTGGGTTTGGCTGGTGCTAAAGTTAAGCCCATAGCGGCAAATAAAGTTTTAAAATCAGGTAATTGCTGACCATGGATATAACGACTGAAGAAGTTTTTTGCAAAATCCGGGTTAGCTGTAAGTTCAGCCAAAGCCTGCTGCAGGTCCTGCTCCGTATAAGGGCGTCCCGCTTTACCAAACTCTTGCCATAACTTTCGCATCAGCAAATCCAGGCTTAAAGCTTCAAACTCAGTACGCAGGGTTAAATCCAAAGCCAGCCCCAGTACTTCGCCATAGGTGTAATAGGAGATGTAGCTGTTGGCATAATTGGTTGGGTCTACAGATACGGCCGCATCGACAAAAGGAGCCATTTCGCTCATACCTGTGGCCGGAAAAAACTGCCGGCCGGGTGACTGCTGTACTTTATTAAGTGCCGACACAGTTTTATCCAGATAGGTGGCTAAATCAAAATGCCCGGTGCGGCTTAATGTCAGCTTGCCATAATAATTAGTCACACCTTCGGCAAACCATAAATGGCGGCTCATATTGGCGCGAAGGAAATCAAAAGGTTCTAAATCGGCCGGGCGTAATCGCTCCACATTCCAGGCGTGAAAAAATTCGTGCGACAAAGTTTCTATCTGAGCGTAATTCGCCTCTTTAAGAGAACGCTCATCGGTCAGAATGGTCGAGTTGCGATGTTCCATCCCATCACCGTCGACATAAGGCAGGTAGTCGGCAATAAACAGATACTGACCATAATCAAACTTCGGGTATTCACCAAAAATTTTCTGTTGCTCAGCCACTACAGCTTTGGCTTTTTCGGTGAAGCTATCAAGCTGTTGCTCTGTGCCCTGATGATGCAATACCAGATGAATAGTGGCTTCAGACTGCTGATCGGCCACTTTCCAGCTGCGCTGGCTAAAAGCACTTAACTCAACCGGACTGTCCATCAGATACTGCAAATTAGGCGCGGCGTAACTGCCATCCGCTTGCAGCTGCAACTGAGTCGCCACTTTCCAGCGTGCGTCCGGTAAGTCAAAACGTAACGAGGCTGGTTGCTCCTCGTAATCCTTTGCGAACAACAAAGTGGCAGGCATATTTAAATGGGCATGAGAGCGGTCTATCTGGTTATAGGTGCCATCCCCCCAATCACCATACAAAAGGTAATTGATAATCACAGTGCCATCGTGCTGCCCGACGGACCACTGGCCTGGACTGATACGCTGCAAGGGTAAAACTTTACCTGTGCTGTCTGTTGCTGTTAATCCATAGATATTTTTTGCAAAAGCATGAGGTGCATAACGGCCCGGCGAAGCACTGCTCATACTCAGGAGTAAATTGGCAGAACGGACAGCATCAAACCGCACTTCAATGGCCGCCTCATGATGTGCTGCGTTGGCAAAAGACAACTGGTAACTGACGGCTGGTTGAATCGGGGTTTCTGCCGCAAGCAGGCTGAAACTGCATAAAGCAAATGAAGACAAGGTAATAACAGGGCGCACTATGCAATCCTTGTGAAGATACTAGCAGAACACCATAGAGCAATTCACAGCGGACTCCAATCTGCATCTTCGCACTTCATCGCAAAAACAAAGCCATGCACAGAATTTCGCCCTTGAATACTGATAAAGCTGTGGTGCCGGACTTGCGGCTGTTGAATAATAAAGCCTGATGCACTAACGAGGGAGCAAGCAGGTGGTTCAGGCAGTTATTTTTGATATGGATGGGGTACTGATTGATTCTGAACCTTATTGGGCTGAAGCCGAACAACATGTGTTTCGTCAGTTAGGCGTGACATTGGATCCGGCCATTACCTCACAAACCAGCGGCATGACCACCAGAGCAGTGACTGAGCTCTGGTTTAAACATTCACCATGGCAGGGTTTTACTATTGAACAAGCTGAACAAGCCGTGATCAATTACGTAGCCCAGGCAGTGCTGGAACGTGGTGTGGTGAAAAAAGGTGTACTGGAGCTGCTGCAACAACTGCAAAGCTGGCACATTCCGGTAGCACTTGCCACCAACTCACCCGGCTCACTGATGAACACTGTGCTGGATAAACTCCAAATCCGCCCTTTTTTTCAGGCGCTTTGCTCTATTGAAATGGTCAGCCAGGGCAAGCCCAAACCTGAAATTTACCATTTAGCCGCCACTAAGCTGGGCGTTGCTTCAGAACATTGCCTGGTGTTTGAAGACTCAGTGACAGGCTTAACAGCCGCCAAAGCCGCAGGCATGAAAGTAGTAGCCCTGCCCGCCGAACATCACTGGCACAGAGCTGAATACAATCAGGCCGAAAGCCGGTTAAAGTGTTTTAACGACATTCAGCCAGAGCATTTTCGGGATTGGGGGTTCAAACAAATCTGACTGGAGCTTTTTATGGTGCCCAGAGGCGGACTAGGTTTGCCAGGAGCAAACCGGAACAGCTTCAGCTGGCCCGAAGGGCAAAATACATGGATGTATTTTGTAATCGAAGATGAAGCCGTTGGGCATAAAACAAGAAGCCCGTCACAAGGACGGGCTTTCTGTTTTTTATGGTGCCCAGAGGCGGAATCGAACCACCGACACGCGGATTTTCAATCCGCTGCTCTACCGACTGAGCTATCTGGGCAAAACATGAATGGTGCCGCTTATCCGAGTCGAACGGATGACCTACTGATTACAAGTCAGTTGCTCTACCAACTGAGCTAAAGCGGCAACCTAAATTGGGTGACAGGATTTGAAAGGAATCACATCACAAAAATTTATGGTGCCCAGAGGCGGAATCGAACCACCGACACGCGGATTTTCAATCCGCTGCTCTACCGACTGAGCTATCTGGGCAACGGGGGGTATTAAACGGATTTCGGCGAACCAAGTCAACTTATTTTTTAGTTGCCTGAATCGTTAGCTTAATACTTGAACAAAGCGGACATTTTTTAAGAGTTTTGTCCGCGTTTTTCCATCAATTCGCCGATGTATCCAAAGGCGCAAAAGACTTCACTAATTGATCCAGTTCTTGCATTTGCTGCAGGTAAGGTTCCAGTTTTGCTAAAGGTAAAGCACAAGGACCATCACATTTGGCTTCGTTTGGATTCGGATGCGCTTCAATAAACAAACCAGCTAACCCCAAAGCCATACCAGAGCGGGCTAACTGAGCCGCCTGAGCACGGCGGCCATCAGCCGAATCGGCACGGCCACCCGGACGCTGCAACGCATGGGTCGCATCAAAAATCACCGGAGCGTATTGTTTCATATCGTCCATGCCCAACATATCGACCACCAGATTGTTATACCCAAAACTGGAGCCCCGTTCACACAGTATCACTTTGTCGTTACCCGCTTCCTGAAACTTGGTAATGATATGGCGCATTTCGTGGGGCGCTAAAAACTGTGGTTTTTTCACATTAATCACAGCACCGGTTTGCGCCATGGCTATAACCAAATCTGTCTGACGGGCCAGGAAAGCCGGTAACTGAATCACGTCCACCACTTCAGCCACAATAGCGGCCTGATAGGGCTCGTGCACGTCAGTGATCAGCGGTATGTTGAAGGTTTTTTTAATTTCTTCAAAAATCTTTAAGCCTTCTTCCATTCCTGGGCCACGGTACGAATGCACAGAAGAGCGGTTGGCTTTGTCAAAAGAGGCTTTAAAGACATAAGGAATGCCCAGCTTTTCTGTCACTTTGACGTAGTATTCCGCCACTTGCATGGCTAAATCACGCGACTCTAAAACGTTCATGCCACCAAAAAGCACAAAAGGTTTGTTATTGGCGACTTCGATAGCGCCAACCTGAATAGTATGTTGGTTTGTCACTGTAAATTCCTCAGACAAAAAACCGTTGCTTGTGTCTATAGTAACCTTAATGCAGCCGCTGTGGATAGGACGACAGCTGGCGGATTTGCTGTTTCATATGATCGTTGGACGGGTCGTCCGGTTTTTGGTCAACAAAATACTGATAATCGCTAATTGCCAAAGACCAATGATCCAGAAGCTCAGATAATAAGCCACGCTCGCGGTGTAAATAAGGATCACCAGGTTTTTGTTCCAGTAAATGCTGCACCACAGCCAGCGCTTGTTCACGTTTACCCAGGGCTAATAAAAGTTGTTTTTGCAACTGCCACAAACTTGCACAAAAAGCAGACAAATCCACAGCCTGTGTCGCCAGCTCCTGAGTAAGGCTCAGCGCCATACCGTTTTCGGGGCTTAACAAACATTGCCAGGCACCAGTGTATGGATCAACCCATACTTTCTCCATTTTGGATAAGTGTACCTGTACTAAATATTCGCCTTTGTAGCGCACCAGATCGCTTTGGAAACCCGCTTGTTGCAGCCAGCATAACAACAGCAATACCAAAACTAAGGGATCAGCCTCCCGCTGAGTAATGGCGTAACTTAGCAAGGTGGGCTGATGCATCTTTTCAATCAGCAAGGGTTTGATAGGTGGAGTAAAAAAGGCGTCACGATAAAAATTATCCACATGACGTGTCAAGGCGTTCATAGTCGGCATTTTTTCAGCGCTGGCTGGTGCCATGGCAAACCAGATTTCTCTTGCTTGCTGAATTTCTCCGGCATCAGTCCATTTCTGCTCTATAGCCAACAATAACTCAAGCAGGGCCGAACCCTGCTGTTTTAACTCAAATTTCATGTACTACCCGATACAACCCAAAAGGACATCACACAAAAGAGTGTCACCAGCTTAAACACAAAGCCGATTTAGCCTAAAAATAGCGGAGTTTTAGTGACAGCTATTTTGGCAACCAACGCCAGCCAGCTTAGGGCACCAATAAAACCAAGCCAGCGCATCAGCAAGGTGCGGCCTTTTAACGCCATCACTGCCAAACCAATATAAGCGAATAAACCAAAGAGTTTTTCGGTCAACCAAGGGGTTTGGAAGGGGTATTGCTGAATCGTCAGCATCAGGCCAATAGCAGTTAATAATAAAAAGGTATCCACTACATGGGGCGCAATTTTAAAGAACTTTTTTTGCAGCATAGCCGGAGCACGTAAACTTAATAAAAACCGCACAGCCAGAAAAGACAGGCTGAGCGCAATCAGCAGCATATGAGAATGTTTTAGTGCCATATACATAAAAATAATCCTTACACATTATTTAACGTCTGCAGAATAACAAAACCACCCGCAGGTGGCTTTGTTCACCGATGAGTATAACTCATTCTTCGTCCGGGTATTTTTGCAGTATTGCCTCCAGTTTGTCGACCCGGCTTTTAAAAATTTCAACCAGTTTAGGGTCAAAATGTTTGCCTGATTCACTGCTGATCTTCTCCAGCACCTGCTCTAAAGTCCAGGCCGATTTATAACAGCGTCTGTGCCTTAATGCATCATACACATCAGCTAAAGCAGCGATACGACCATAAATATGAATTTCTTCGCCTTTTTTGCCATTGGGATACCCTGAACCGTCCCATTTTTCGTGATGGTCCTGGGCAATCACAGCACCGGCCTGAATAATAGTGCGTTTGGAATTCTTTAAAATTTCATAACCTATGCTGGCATGGGTTTTCATCACTTCCCATTCCTGACCATGCAGTTTCATCGGTTTATTCAGAATACCATCCGGTATACCCACTTTACCCACATCATGCAAAGGTGAGGCAAACATCAGCTTTTCAGCTTCTTCTTCAGGTAAACCATAAGCCTTGGCTAAGTCGTAACAAATAAAAGCCACACGTTTGACATGATTGCCAGTTTCGATAGAGCGATGCTCTACCGCTTCACTTAAGCGATAGACAATTTCGCGTTGGGTGTCTTCAATTTCGCTTTGCAGCTGAACGTTTTCATAGGCAATTTGTACATTTTGTGAAAAGAGTTCGATTAAACGCTTTTGGGTGTCTGTCATCTGGCTAGGTAAGCCAGACACATACAGCAAAGAGCCAGAGGTAAATTTACTGGTGCAATAAGCCACCAGATAATTGTCACGGTACACAATACTGCGGCTGTTCAGCGCCTGATGAAACGCATCCAGTAAAGCAGGTTCAAGCACTTCTTTGATTTGTTTACCTTCCTGCTTTTCAAACTGGCCTAAACCGGCAAAAACGACCAAACGCTCCGGATCGGCTTCTTCATTGATATTACCTGCCACTAAGGAGGACGTAACCAATAAAGCATTGTCATTGCAGCCCAGAATAGAGGTTAACTGCTGCAAGACACCATCAATAAACTGTTCCATCGAATGGGCTGAAAACAAATCAGCAGAGGCAGTAATAATTTTTTCAAGGCCCTGACGGCTGTGATCAATAGCCAGAATATCGCGGTAGGAGCGTAAGCTCGACATCACCACAGTAAAGAGTTTTTGCGCTGTCAGCTCAGTTTTGGATTTGTAGTCATTGATATCGTAATTAACAATAACTTGCCGCTCAGGTGCCTGGCCCGGCTGGCCTGTGCGCAAAATAATACGTACATAATGATTATGCAGCTCTTCGCGGATATAACGGGCCACCAGTAAACCAGCGTCGTCAGTTTCCATCACCACATCTAAAAGTACGATGGCGGCATCTGTATGCTTGGCCAACATGTCACGGGCTTCACGGCCTGAATAAGCGCTGATGAATTCGAGGTTTTTGCCCTGGAAAGAAAAATCGCTTAATGCCAGTTTAGTCACAGCATGGACTTCAGGTTCATCGTCAACAATCAGTACTTTCCAGCTGCCACGGGAAACAGCCACTATTTCCTCGGGTTCCTCAGCAAATAAAAAATCATTTGCCATGCCACACTCCTTTAGCTAGTCGCGTTTTATCGCTTTGTGTTTATTTATATGCGTTAAACAGGGTTGGGTCAAAGCAAAGTCGTTGAAAATATAAATATTTTGG
>CAMLSF010000090.1 GCA_946482615.1 uncultured Chromatiaceae bacterium
TTTTGCAAGGACAGCAAAATGTAAAAAGCTGCGCCTGATGACGCAGCTTTTGGCTCAGAATGAACTTGTGTTGTTAGTAAGAGTAACTCATGGTTACACCGCTAAAAGTAGTGTAAGCCTTAATTCCCACATGCCAGGTGCCCGCCTGTGGATTATTGATAGTGCACTGTTCGGCATTGCCATTCAAATAAGGACGACAATTGTATTGGCTTTCCGTCGGCTGACTGTTGTAGCGCACATACAAGTCCGCATCACCAGTTCCTCCAGAGATGGTAAAGGTTAAAGTGCTGACACCTGATGGGATCACGTAAGAGCCACGTAACCAGGTACCAGTGCTGGCACTTAAGTTAGGAAAGGTTTCGCCACCTGTAGGTGGAGGATTACCACCACCGCCGCCGCTACAACCATTGGCCGTCAGATAATCTACTGCGGCTTTGGCCTGAACTATACCAAAACCAAAAGAGTTATCCCGCCCTGCTGTACCTCTGTCCTGAGCCGTTGCCTGCAACGCGCTGCGGATTTGTGGTGCTGTGCATTGTGGATGATTACTCCAGACCAGCGCAGCAACACCGGCCACATGAGGTGAAGCCATCGAAGTGCCGCTGATACTGTTGTACCCTCCATTATTCCAGGTTGAGTTCACAGCCACGCCAGGTCCGGCTAATTCCACCTGAGCATTACGCTGAGAGAAACTGGCCAGATTACGATTCGAATCTACGGCCGCTACTGATACCACGGCATTATAAGACGCCGGATAAGACAAACTGGTATTGCCGGCATTACCAGCAGCAGCAATTAACAGCATACCGCTGTTGTAAAAATTGGTCATGGCGGTTTGTTCAGTCTGGCTGGAGCTGCTACCACCTAAACTCATATTCACCACTTTTGCTCCGGCGTCCTGACAAGACTGGATCCCATCAATCAGATCGGAAGCAAAAGTCCAGTTTCCTGAATCATTAAAGATTTTCACTATATGTACATCAGCCTGAGCTGAAGGTAACACCCCTATAACACCATCGTTGTTGTTCAACGCCACCATAGTACCAGCCACATGAGTGCCATGGCCGTTGCCATCGGATGACCAGCTGCCATGGCCTGAAAAAGCAAAACCACTGACGCCTGAGTTGGGTAAATCCGGGTGACTTAAGGTGTAGCCAGTATCAATGACACAGACCTTGGTATTTGCTGCATTGGCATCGCTGACCAGATTGGCTTGCACCATAGGAATACCATAAGGAGTGCTTTGAGCCATAGGCGTGATCAGGTCAAACAGATAACGTTTCTGGTCGACTTCGATGTACTCTACTTCCGGATCAGACACCATAGCTTTAAGCTGGCGTGGATTTAACTCCAGCACACTGGATTTGACCGAACTTAAATGTTTGACAACTTTCCCTTTGTATTTACGTGCTAAGGTTTCCGCTTTTTGCACGGAAAATGCCGGAACAGCCGCAGCGGTGTTTTGCAAACTGCCTACACTGCCATCTTTGTATTTAACAATGTAACGGGTGGTGCTGTCATCACTTGGATCTATGGCAGCTACATCTGCAGCAGTGACAAACTCTGGTCCTGTATCCACTGCAGCAGCGACAGCCACTGAAGTTAAGGATAAAGCAAAACAACCGGCAGTTCCCAGTAACAGTACTTTGTTTCTATTTTTCATATATGTACCTTGGTAAGAATTTTGAAGTCCATGATGTGAAGTTGCATCCTGCGGCTCAAAACTTAGCAAGGCATCGAAATAACTCTTTATATTAAAATTATATTTTTATTATATTTTCTTTACATTTAATCATCTGAATTCAAACCTGTAATTTCAGGTAATAACTTAACTAAACCACTGAAACAGAAGGGAAATGAAAACCAGATCTCATTGTTTTATTGATAACAACAGCTTTTTCAGCAAATAAAAAAGGAGTGCCCTGACAGGAGCACTCCTTTTTTGCCACAAGAGAAGGCATTACTTTTTGGCGGTGCCTACTTCGACTCTGCTTTTTAACTTCTGACCAGGTCTGAAGGTCACCACACAACGGGCGGAGATCGGAATATCTTCGCCTGTCTTAGGATTACGACCTGGTCGTTGGTTTTTTACCCGCAGGTCAAAATTACCAAAACCTGACAGTTTTACCTGGTCGCCTGCTTCCAAAGCAATGCGGATCTCTTCAAAAAAAGATTCGACTATTAATTTTGCATCGCGCTTGCTGATGCCAAACTTGGTAAATAAACGTTCTGCTAAATCGGCTTTGGTAAGCGCCATTCTTAATCCCTCAACGTTGCGTTGAACTCTTTGCTCAGCACCTCGACCACAGAAGAGATAACCTGTTGGATATCTTTATCTTCAAGCGTCCGCGCTTTGTCCTGCAAGGTTAAAGCTATAGCTAATGACTTATGGCCTTCAGCAACACCCTGCCCTGTGTAGACGTCAAACAATTTTAGGTCAACTAATTGATTTCCGCCAACTTTTCTAATAGTAGCAAGGATATCTGAAAAACGCACATCAGATTTCACAACAATAGCTAAATCGCGACGGTTTGCAGGGTATTTTGAAGTTTCCTGAGCTAAAACAATGAGTTTCTCACCAAAGGCTTCCAGCTCTATTTCAAATAAAAAGGCTTTGCCTTTAATACCCAGTTTACGCTCAGCTTCCGGATGCAAGGCACCAAGCACACCTACAGCTTTACCATCCCGGTTTAACTGGGCAGTCTGGCCCGGATGCAAGGCGCTGTGTTCACCTTTGCTGAAAGTAAAACATTCGGCAGCTGAAGTGCAGCTTAACAGAGCTTCGACATCACCTTTAACATCATAAAAATCAACGGCCCGTTCGGCTATAGTCCAGTGTTCGTTGCCGAAACTTCCGACAATGACACCACCTAACACCGGCACCTGACGGACACCACCTTCTGCATTGGCATCCGGGATAAACTTCAGGCCATATTCGAACAAACGAATGCGGTTTTGCTGACGGTTCTGGTTGTACTGCACAGCTTGCAATAAACCTGGCCACAGGTTTAACCGCATCGCTGACATATCGACAGAAATTGGGTTTGGCAGTACCAGCGCCGCCTGACCAGGGAACAAGGCGTCCTGCACTTTTGGATCAACAAAACTATAGGTAATAGCTTCCTGATAACCCCGGGCGACCAGCAGATCACGTAAGCTGTGCACGGCGATACGGCTTTCCTGATGTTTGCTCATCGCAAGTGCAGCTTGCGGCGCTACATTAGGAATATTGTTGTAGCCATAGACCCGTGCCACTTCTTCGATTAAATCTTCCGGAATAGAAATATCAAAACGGTAGCTTGGTACTGTCACTTGCCAGGCGTCGGCAGAGGTTGCCACCTGCATACCCAAACGCTGGAAAATTTCAGTGACTGTTTCTGTGGCAATGCTAATACCTAAAATACGGTCCAGCTTAGCGCGGGTTAAGCTAATTTGTGCCGCTTTTGGCAGGTGCGCTTCTGAGACAGCTTCCACCACAGGACCAGCTTCACCGCCGACAATAGCTAACAGCAAAGCTGTAGCTCTTTCCATCGCAGTACGTTGCAGCTCTGGGTCAACACCACGCTCATAACGGTGAGAAGCGTCTGTGTGTAAACCGTATTGACGGGCAATACCGGCCATTTCTACCGGTGAGAAAAAGGCGCTTTCAAGGAAAATGTCGTTGCTGTCTTTGGTGACACCACTGTGCAGTCCACCAAAAACACCGGCCATAGCTAAAGCTTTTTGACTATCGGCTATCACCAGCGTATTGGCTTTTAACGTCACTTCGTTGCTGTCGAGCAGAGTGAGCTTTTCACCTTCTTTGGCCAGACGCACATCGATATCACCTTCGATTTTGGTTAAATCAAAAGCGTGCATTGGGTGACCCAGCTCTAACAAGACGAAGTTGGTCACATCCACCACTGCATCAATAGAACGGATGCCAGAGCGGCGTAACTTTTCCACCATCCACAGCGGCGTCACAGCAGCTGTGTTGATGTTACGAATAACACGGCCTAAATAACGTGGACAAGCCTGTGGTGCAGACAACTGAATGCCTTTGACATCGCTGATTGTTGCAGCTACTGCGGCAATTTCAGGTTGTTTCACGTCCAGATTATTCAGTACACCGACTTCACGGGCTAAACCTTTTAAACCTAAACAGTCAGCCCGGTTTGGTGTTAAATCCACTTCAATGGCGTTGTCGTCTAAGGTCAGGTACTGACGGATGTTTTGTCCAAGCGGCGCATCAGCAGGTAGCTCAATGATGCCTTCTGAACTTTCGGCCATGCCCAGCTCAGACAAAGAACACAACATACCGTTGGATGGCTGACCACGTAATTTAGCCGCCTTAATTTTAAAATCGCCCGGTAATACAGCGCCTACTGTGGCTACAGCTACTTTTAAGCCCTGACGGCAGTTGGCAGCACCACAGACGATATCTAATAATTCACCTGTGCCGATATCGACTTTGGTGACCTGTAATTTATCGGCTTCCGGATGACGGCCACATTCGACCACATGGCCGACGACCACACCACTAAACTGGCCTGCAACAGGCTCTATGCCGTCTACTTCCAGACCGGCCATCGAAATTTGTTCTGCTAACTCATTGGTCGATAACTGCGGGTTGACCCACTCACGTAACCAGGATTCACTGAATTTCATTGTCTGCTCCCGCTTATCTGAACTGCTTTAAAAAACGGAGATCGTTTTCGAAGAATGAACGAAGGTCTGTTACGCCATAACGCAACATGGTCAGACGCTCAACGCCCATACCAAAAGCAAAACCGCTGTACACTTCAGGGTCTATGCCAACAGAACGTAATACATTAGGGTGCACCATACCGCAGCCTAATACTTCCAGCCATTTGCCGTTTTTGCCCATCACGTCCACTTCAGCTGAAGGTTCAGTGAAAGGGAAAAACGAAGGACGGAAACGGATTTGCAGATCTTCTTCAAAGAAGTTCTTCAGGAAGTCGTGCAAAATACCTTTGAGTTCAGTAAAGCTGACGTTTTTATCGACCATCAACCCTTCCACCTGATGGAACATAGGGGTGTGGGTTTGATCGTAATCGTTACGATAGACACGGCCCGGAGAAATAATGCGCAGCGGCGGCTGTTCTGTTTCCATGGTGCGGATTTGTACACCAGAGGTCTGAGTACGCAGCATCAGCTTCGGATTAAAATAAAAGGTGTCGTGATCAGCACGGGCCGGGTGATGAGCCGGAATGTTCAGCGCATCAAAGTTATGGAAATCATCTTCGATTTCCGGGCCATGTTTAACTTCAAAACCTAATTCACCAAAAAAGCTTTCAATACGGCGAATAGTGCGGGTGACCGGATGCAAACCACCAGCTTCCAGCACGCGGCCTGGCAAGGTCACATCAATCTGCTCTTTTGACAGTTTTTCTGCCAATTCAGCTTGTTGCATCTGGTCACGTTTCGTATTTAACGCATCCTGTACTTGCTGTTTTAAGTCATTGATCTGTTGACCTGCAGTTTTGCGGGTTTCCGGATCCATAGCACCTAAAGATTTCAGCAACTCAGTGATGCTGCCTTTTTTGCCCATAAAGGCCACACGCACTTCATCCAGCGCGTTGATATCGTTCGCTACAGCGACTGCCTGTAAGGCTTCTTCTAAAATGGCGGTTAAGTTCATCGCTATCCTCAGACCAGCGTTAATTCCCGTCGAAAGTTAAACTGCAGCCTGATCTGCTGCAGTCTTCATGTCGTTGGGGTGATAAGTCGTATAAAAAGGTGGCAATAATACACCAGTTTTATGCTCAGAGCTTGCGTAAAATAAGGCTTTTTTTCTATTTGAACAGGAAAGAACAGCTGAAAATCAGTGAGATAAGCTCAGCATGTCTTTGACAAAAGGAATGGTCAGCTTGCGCTGATGCACTATAGAGGCTTTATCCAGTAAATCGAGAATTTGCACCAGTTCACGGATATCACGTTGCTGACGGTTCAGTAAAAACCGTGCCACTTCATCCGGCAGTTCCATGCCTCTTAACCGGGCTTTTTGTTGCAGCAGTTTTTGTTTGTCTTCATCGCCTAATAACCGCAGCTGAAAGCTGGTACAAGCCTGCAGGCGGGAGACCAGATCCGGCAAGGTAATGCCCAGTTCAGTCGGTGCCTGATCGGCGACAATAATCAGGGCTTTGCCCTGCTCTGTCATGCGGTTGTATAAATCAAACACTGCCACTTGCCAACTGATATCCCCGGCTATGGCCTGAATATTATCCAGACAAACCAGATCCAGTTCTTCCAGTTGATCCAGAATACGTGGGCTCCAGGCTTTAAAATCTTCCAGACTTAACAACTGACTGGTTAAGCCCAGCTCCTGCGCCTGCACACAAGCGGCGTAGAGTAAATGCGATTTGCCACTGCCACTGGCACCAAATAAATACAAAGGCAGGCGGTGCTGCGAAGGACTGGTTAAAAAATGTTTGATATAACCCACCACAGGGCTGGTTTCAGCCCCATAGAAGGTATCAAGGGTTTCATCTTCCGGCAGTGTTACGGCCAGAGTGTATTGCACCGGAGTCATTAGTTTGGAATATACCTGTAACGCAGTACGACAGACTCTGTCTCAGCTGGCGCAGCAGGCTCTGCTGCCATTTCGGCCGCCATCTCAGCAAAGAGTTCGTCTGTCGCTTCGACAGTTGCAGGAGCTTCAGTTGCAGCCTCTGTTTGCGCTGTGCTTTGCAACGACTGTAAGCGGCGTTCTAACGACAAAGAGTTAATAAATGCACTGCGATCTGCGGCCAGTTGTACTTTAAATTTCAGTAAATCAGCTTTGCGTTCCTGTACTGTCACTTGTTTGACTGACAGCATAGCACTGAGCATTTGCTGCACTTTGACCTGATCGACAAAGTTAGTTAAGCCTTCGATATCCAGCTCGAGTTCGGTCTGGCCTTGTTGGCTGCCCAGCTGCACTGCAAATTTACCGGCAAGTTGTGTGGTCAAGGCGTTCAGGAACATAGTTGCTAATTCCTGCTGCGAACTGCCCAGCAGTTCATTGCTGACTAACTGGTCCTGTTCATAGCCTTGCCAGGTGAGTCTGTATTGACCGACTGACGGCTGGTCAAAGAGTAAAATTAAACTTTGGTCGGCATTAAACGGCAAACTTGCTTGTTCAATCAACAACCAGTTCCCTGCCCATACCTCGTCCTGCGACAAGGTTGGCACATAAGTATCGCTGGCTGTTGGCAGCTCAAGAGGCAAACCGATAGCCTTCGCCTGCTGCTGCAACTGACTCAATACAGGATGAGCCGCACCTTGCATAAATACACGGTTTTCAGGCGTTTGCTCGACAAGCCACAATACAATAGCAGGGCGTCTGGCCCCCCAAATTGCGATCTGATTCTGACTTAACAGCTGCTGTATTTTTTGTTCGTCCAGCCCAACTTTTAATGCAGGTCCTTGCTCTGAACTGACCGCAGCAAAGGTTTTTATATAGTTGCCGGCATTTTTCAGTTCAGCTTTGATAGCACCCTGTTCAATGACGGCCGGATTGACTGTCACTTTGACCAATACCTGAGCCAGTGCCTGTTGTTGCCAAGCACTCTGGCTTTGGCCTGCCGGAACTACAGCCTGATACAAGTCCGTCAATTGTTTTGCTTGTGCAGTATTGACGCCTAAGATAAAACTCAGCGCCGCAATAAGTAATCGCATCTTTTGCCCTTCACCTGCTCACACTCTTAACCCGCCAACACAGGGAAAATTCCCTTGAGGCCCAGACTGATAAATTCTATCGAGATAGCGGCGAGAATAAGCCCCATCACCCTGGTGATAATATTCATGCCGGTTTGTCCTAATCTGTTGGCTATTTTACCTGATAAGCGCATCAGGATCGCCAGAAGAATACCAACCACCATAATTTCTGCTGAAATAATTAAATAATGCAACCAGCCTTCCGCTCTGTTGGCATACAAAATCACAGAACTAATGGCCCCTGGTCCTGCCAGCATAGGCATGGCAAGTGGCACCACAGCAATAGAGGATTTTTGTGCTGCCTCCAGCCGTTCCGCTTCGGTACTTTTAGCTCCGCTGGTTTGCGCGTTGAGCATCGAAATCGCCATCAGCAGAATTAAAATGCCACCGCCGACCCGGAATGAATTGACCGAAATCCCAAAGAAACTCAGGATAAATTCACCAAAAAACAACGTGACTAATAAAATCACGCTGGCGGCCTTGGCGGCTGTCATTGCCACTTGTTTTTTGTCCTGCTCGCTATGATCGGCTGTTAAAGACAAATACATGGGCAAAGCACCTAACGGATTTAAGATCGCAATGATACCGATAAAAATCTTCAGATAATCCTGCACATCCAGCATCTGCTATCCTTTGTTTTTAATTAAAGTGAGGCTAATCATAGCCTTATTTCAACTAAGCTGCAGCGTTTTCCTTTGCTGACGCTTATGGCATAACTGATTCTGTAAAAAAGCAAAAACCACCCGCAGGTGGTTTTTCTTTACTGCAACAATACACCTGACCAGATGAAGATTCACCGATCTGAATTTAGCCTGTTACAGCTCTATATTATCTTTCTTGATGATCTGGACTAATGCCTGATGCAAAGCACTGACTTGCTCAGCAGACATTATTTTTCCTTCGCTGTCACGCCAGCTCAGAATGGTACCAACTTCAGCTTTAGTTAAGACCACCTGATAGTCACCCGGAGTTAAAGGGACAACCACAGTATCTTCGTCTCCCCACAATGCATCCCAAAAACCAGTCTCTGGCTCGCTGTAGGTCAGGAAGAAACTATATTTAGTTCTGTCCAGATCGTTGACCACAAAACCGTTTTGTTCAAACAACAATTCCAGCTGCGCCCAGGCTGCGTCCAAAGACTGTCCGGTGATCATGGCGGCGTTGCCTTCTGCATCAAAACCTGTCGTCAGCGTGATCTGACGGGATTGTGCTTTTTTCAGCTTAATCTGAGCCAATTCCACTGTTGCGACTTTGTCGACTAACCGATTCAGGAAGTACACTTCTTCCCGTTTTTGTGCGATAGCTGACAACTTTGCATCATTTTCAATAAATCTGTGTTCCAACAACTGCACTCTTACGCCGACAGTGCGGCCATGAGTTTTGGGTTCAAACACCACGAGGAAACGGCTTTGCTCTTTTTCCACCATCTCTTTCCAGAGCCAAAAACCTTCCTCTTCAAAACGGCTAACCCACCCCGTCTCAAACACCAGACCTTGCTGATCTTTTTGTGTGATCTCTATTTGTTTTTCTTGACCAAAATCCAGCACATTTTTCTTCAGATAAGGCAATAACTCACCGGTAAATTCTGAGCGCTCAAACCAAATCCGTGCTTCTTTTTCTTCTTCTTCCACTCTGCTATTGGTTGCCAGAGCCAATACCTGCATAGGGGATTTCAATTCAACTTCAGTCACAGGCGCATTAGGAGCTGGTGGAATATCATACTGTGCAGGTTTTTTCGCTGCGGTTAATCCGGCTGGCACTTTTAACTCAGCAACAGGTTTCACCTCAACTGCATTTTGTTCTGCCACTTCCTCAGGGAACAAAGAACAACCAGAAATAAACAATGAGGCAACTAAGCTTGCCGGGATCCAATACTGCACTATAAAACTCCTACACATTAATCTGGGCTTGTTTCAGCGCTTGTTCGATTGCGCTTTGATGAATTGGTTCCAACCGGGTTAAAGGTAATCTTGCCATATCATCGGCAATTAACCCCATCTTCAGCAGTGCCCATTTACTCGGGATAGGATTGGCTTCAATAAACAACTGATGATGTAAACCTTGTAACTGCTGATCGAGCTGCTGCGCCAATTCTGTATTTTTTTCTAATGCTGCTTTTGACATTTGTGACATCAAAGCAGGCGCGACGTTAGTGGTCACCGAGATGACACCGTGGCCACCTTTTAACATAAATTCGCAGCAAGTGGCATCGTCACCGCTGAATAATAAAAAATCTGCCGGACATAAAGCCTGTAACCGGGCTAAACGAGACATAGAGCCTGTTGCTTCTTTGATGCCAATAATGTTTGGCACCTTAGCCAGTTCTGCGACTGTCTCTGGCAACAAATCCACGCCAGTGCGGCCTGGTACATTGTATAAAATAACAGGCTTGTCTGTTGCCGCAGCAACAGCCTGATAATGCGCCAACATGCCTTTTTGCATCGGCTTGTTGTAATACGGAGTAACAGTTAAAAAACCTGCGACAGGTAAGGCAGATAAAGTCCTGGTTTTTTCGACCGCGTCTGCAGTTGAATTTGAACCGTTACCGGCAATGACTGGAATACGACCATCAACCTGAGCCAACACAGCCTGAAGGACTTGTAGTTGTTCGGCAAAACTTAGAGTCACGGACTCGCCCGTAGTCCCCATTATTACCAAAGCGTCCGTCTGATTGCTTAAATGAAAATCCACCAGACGCTTCAGGCTGTCATAGTCCACAGCACCAGAAGAATCCATAGGGGTAATTAAAGCAACAATACTTCCGCTTAACATGCTCAAGGCTCCAAAATTTTCAGGCTGCCTATGGTAATGACGCACGACAACAAACACAAGCAAGGGACTGTCACAGAGGTGAAATTTACGCGAAATATGCTAAACTTCGCAGCCGTTTTTCATTCAGAGACATCAACTTAGCATGCCACAACAATTGGTCGTCACTGCAATAGGTGCAGACAGAACAGGATTGGTCAGTCGTCTGGCACGACTGGTTACCGACTGTAATTGCAACATAGTCGATAGCCGCATGGCTATTTTTGGCAACGAGTTCACTTTTATTATGTTGTTATCCGGGGATGCCGTGGCCATCAGCCGGATTGAACATTTATTGCCTGGTTTAGGGTATGAACTTGATCTGCTGACCATGACCAAACGTACATCAGCCCAACCTACTGCGGCTGTCAGTGCTCATTATGTGCTGGAGTACAGAGGCAAAGATAAGGTTGGTACTTTAGGCGCTATCGCTACTTTGTTGGCAAATCATCAGATTTACATAGGGGCTTTGCGTACTGAAACCCTGACTGACTCGGAGACTCAGCAGTTGTTCAACCACTGCACTATGACAGTCCAGCTGCCACCAGGTACACAAGTTGCTCAAATCAAGCAGGAGCTTTTTGCCTTGCTTGAACAGCTTCAGTTAACGGGGCGTTTTGAAGCTCAGTTATAAATAAAAGGAAAAACGATGAACAGATTAACAGCAGGACAACAAGCACCGGATTTTAGTTTGCCCGATCAAACCGGCAAGCTTGTACAGTTGAGCGGGTTACTGAAAAAAAGCCGGGTATTGCTGTATTTTTACCCTAAAGCCATGACACCAGGCTGCACAGTACAGGCCTGTGGCTTACGTGACACTAAAGCTCAACTGGCTGATTTTAACGTGCAGGTGGTGGGGATCAGTACGGACGCCCCTGCCCGTCTGGCAAAGTTTGAACAAAAAGAGCAACTCAATTTTACTCTGCTGGGTGACGAAGACCACAAAGCAGCCGAAGCTTTTGGTGTCTGGGGCGAAAAGAAGTTTATGGGTAAAATTTACGACGGTATCCATCGCATCAGTTTTCTGATTGAGCAGGATGGGACTGTCAGTAAAGTTTTTGATGACTTTAAAACCAGCAATCACCACGACCTGGTATTGGCTTATCTGAAAACCCCTGATTAATCTCCGTTAATCCTGTGAGAATGGATACCAGCCGCATTTTTAGTATTTTTTTCTGGTATCCATTATGCTCAGTTCTATATATAACGCTCAAAAAAGGATCTGTGGTATGCGTAAACTATCCCTGCTCAGTCTGATTGCGGCCCTGAGTCTGGTCACTCAGCCTCTGGTGGCTGAAACTCTTAAAACCGAAAAAGCCACTTTAAATATGCAAACTTTGTCCTCAGGTTTAAATCACCCCTGGGCTATGCAATTTTTACCTGATGGTTCTTTACTGGTGACTGAACGTGCAGGCTTTTTGCGTTACATCAGCAAAACAGGTG
The DNA here is from genome assembly GCA_946482615.1 of uncultured Chromatiaceae bacterium. The sequence goes on from CAMLSF010000090.1 coordinate 11,950, forward strand.
AAAAAAGTGCAGCCATTCAGGGCTTACCTGCAGTGCACGCACAAGGTCAGGGTGGTTTATTAGGCCTGGTACTGGACCCGGATTTTGCTAAAAATAAAACTATTTACTTCAGTTTCAGCGAACCTCGTGATGGTGGTGTCAATGCCACAGCAGTCGCCAGCGCTATTCTGGACGGCCAGACTTTAAAACAGGTCAAAGTCATCTTCCGTCAGGCCGAAGCCATCGACAGCAATTACCACTACGGTGGCCGTTTAGTTTTTACCTCATCAGGTGAGCTTTTTATCACTATGGGCGATCGGGGCTCGCGTCGTGATGATGCCCAGAAGCTATCAGGCCACTTTGGTAAAATAGTCAAAGTCAACAAAGATGGTTCTGCCGCTGCAGGGAATCCTTTTGCAACTGTCGCAGATGCCAAAGCAGACATCTGGTCTTATGGACACCGTAACTTACAAGGTGCTGCTATTCATCCACAAACCGGTGCTTTATGGACGCATGAACATGGTCCGCAGGGTGGCGATGAAATCAATATAGCCACTGCGGGTAAAAACTACGGCTGGCCAGTGATCACTTACGGTGAAGAATATGGCGGTGGTGTAATAGGTCAAAAAACCAAAGCAGGTTTGGAACAGCCTCTGCACTACTGGGTGCCTTCTATTGCTCCAAGTGGTATGAGTTTTTACACAGGTACACAAATCAATGGTTGGCAAAACAACCTGCTAGTCGGATCGCTGAAGTTTGGCCAACTGGTGCGTTTAGAGCTGACCGGCGATAAAGTCAGTCACGAAGAGCGTATTCGTATTGGTGCCCGTATCCGTGACGTACAAGCTGGGCCGGACGGAGCTGTGTATCTGCTGACTGACGAAGACGACGGTAAGTTATTGCGTTTATCTCCACAGTGATGAGTATCCACTTTCAATGAACTATTTACCTTTTCAACTGAGCGCTTTAGCGCTCAGTTTTTTTTCTGCAGCTCTTAGTGCTGCCAGCACCAATAGCGCAGAAAAAAAACAAACTCCTGATGATATGCCGGACGAAATCATAGTAGTGACGGCTCAGGGGCAACAATCCCCCTGGATGGGCAGCGCTGCAAGCAGTTTTCGGAAAAGCTTTGAGCAACAGCCATTGCAAACAGATGCTGCCAGTTTACTGCAACATATTCCTGGTATTCAGGCCGACAGCAGAGCCAACTACGCTCAGGATAGTCGTCTAAGTGCCCGTGGCTTTGGCAGCAGAAGCAGTTTTGGCATTCGCGGTATTCGCTTATTACAGGACGGTATTCCGTTGTCGAGTCCAGACGGGCAAGGCCAGTTTAGTTCTGTGCTACTGGATCAACTAAGCTCAGTCGAAGTGTTAACAGGCCCACTTGCAGTATTGTACGGCAATGCAGCAGGTGGTGTAGTGGCAATGCAAAGCCTCTGGCCAACAGAAAACTCTGCTGCAGTGCAACTCAGCCACAGCCAGTTTGCCCGTCAGCAATTACTGTCTGCGTCCATGGCTAAGGGAGCTCATGCGACCTCATTGAGTTTAAAAAACGCAGAATTGCAAAGCCAGCGCGCGCACAGTGACGCGAAAAAGCAGCAGGCCCAGTGGCTATGGCACAGTGCTTTTGACAACGATCTAAAGCTACAACTGCGTTACGACTGGTCATATGATCCGCTGCTGCAAGACCCCTTAGGTTTAACTGCACAGGAGTGGCAAGCCAATCCTCGTCAGACCGCAGCCAACGCCTTCGCTTTTGATACCCGTAAATTTACTAAACAACAGCAATGGAGTATGGCTCTGTCACAGGAGTTTGCCGATCAAAGCTGGCGTCTGGCAGCCTGGTTTGGCCAACGTGATGTAGGCCAGTATTTAGGTTTTGATGGTATAGCGCCAACTTCAGCCGGTGGTGTAGTCGATTTAAACCGGCCTTATCAAGGGCTTGATGCGTCCTACAGCTGGCAACTCGACTCCCTTCGTCTGAGTCTGGGAGGCGCCCTTGAACAAAGCACTGACGAGCGCCGTGGTTATGTGAATAGTCAGGGCATTCAGGGGGAGTTACGCCGTGATGAGAAAGGCGAAGTACAGTCCGCTGATCTCTATAGTCGTTTTGTACTGGATTTAACCCCCCAGTGGCAATTAAGCGGAGGTATACGTCACTCCGAACTGGATTTTGATGTCACTGATTTTTATATCACGACGCAAAATCCGGACGATAGCGGCTCAACCTCCTTTGGGAAAACCTCTGCGGCACTGGCTCTGAATTTAGCCCAGTCTGAACAATTGTCCTGGTATATCAGTGCCGGTCGTGGTTTTGAAACCCCAACCTTTACCGAGATGGCTTATCAGAGCAATGGCGAAGGTTTAAATCTCGGACTCAAAGAGAGCACCAACCAACAATGGGAGATAGGTAATAAGTGGCTGCTGGACAACTGGCGCTCCAGTATCGCAGTATTTTTAGTTGAAAGTGAAAATGAGTTAGTGGTGGATCAGTCCCTCGGCGGTCGCACCAGTTATCGCAATGCCAGTAAAACAAAACGCACTGGTGCTGAACTATCCGCTTTATGGTTTGCTTCTGCATCCTGGCAACATCAATGGACACTTACCCAATTAAATGCCCGTTTTACAGAGGGCGATCCTGATGGCAAGTTACTGCCTGGTGTTGCCAAACAGCAGGCTCAGTGGCAAATCAGCTGGATGCCTCTGCAAAGCAGTGAGTGGATGCTGCAGTTGGACACTCTGTATCGCGGCAAAATAGCCACCAGCGATCAAAACCTGCTCTTTGCCCCCTCCGCTACTGTTTATCACCTGAAGCTGGCAGCAGAATCGACTTTATCCGATGTGCAACTGCGCTACTGGCTGGGTGTGGATAATCTGACAGATAAAAACTACGTTGGCGCTGTGGTGGTGAACCAGGCCAATGGCCGCGCTTTTGAACCAGCCTTGCCACGCTCCGTCTCTTTAGGGATAAGCCTGAATTTTTAGCTTTGTGACAGAGCTTATTGTTCAGGCAATAAGCTCTGTCTTCTGCTAAACGCTATATTAATTTGAACTTCATACTTTTTTTTCTGCCAAAGACAATGAAATTAATCAGTGGCTTAACAACAATGAACAGAACCACTGTACACTCTGCTTTATCCTGACTTTGATAAACTCAACAGTGCAACCTGAAGATCTTGTATCTGATTGCTACTGTTGTGGATTTGTCAAAAAAAGCTGGGGTATGCGGACCAAGTGAATTAAAATTGCCTGTGTTTAAAGCCGGTATGACTGAGTTCAAAAAATAAATGAAGCGATTTGCAGTAAAAACACAACTCATAAAGCTGAGTCTGTTCAGCATTGGTCTGGCGCTGACCAGTGCCTCAGTTCAGGCTAACAATGCCTTACCTGATATTGGCGGTAATGCCTTTTCAACCTTAACACCTGATAAAGAGAAGCAGTTGGGGGACGTGATGATGCGTCAAACCAAAGGCCAGTTGCCTATGGTGTATGACCCTCTGATGGACGAATACCTGAACTCTATGGGCAACCAGATGGTGGCTAAAGCTCAGGATGTTAAATTTCCATTCCGCTTTTATTGGGTCAATGATAAAAACATTAACGCTTTTGCGACTTTGGGCGGCAACATAGTCTCCCACACCGGCACTCTGGCCGTGTCTGACAGCGAAAGCGAATTTGCTTCTGTGATAGCACACGAAATATCTCACGTCACCCAGCGTCACATAGCGCGTTCTGTCGAAGCCCGCTCTGAAAACGGTCCTTTGACCCTGGCGGGGATCCTGGGTTCTATATTACTGGCGACAGTGAACCCGGAAGCCGGTATGGCAGGTATTATGGCCTCTCAGGGGCTGGCACAACAAAGTGCGATTAACTTTACCCGCAGTAACGAACAGGAAGCGGACCGTATTGGTATTCAACTGATGGCAGATGCCGGCTATAACCCTTACGCTGTGCCGGAGTTTTTTAACAAACTGGCGGAAAAGAGCCGTTTTGCCAATACTCAGCTGGCCTTTTTGTACACTCACCCTCTGTCGCAATCCCGGGTTGCAGATTCACGTTTAAGGGCGGAACAATTTCCTAAACGTTTTGTTGCTGACAGCCAGGATTACACCCTGGTAAAAGCCCGGGTAATGGCGCGTTACCATTACCAGACC
>CAMLSF010000091.1 GCA_946482615.1 uncultured Chromatiaceae bacterium
GTTTTTGATTGCTGCACTTTTTAGCCAGCAGGTGTTGGCAGTCAATGAAGTAAAGCTACACAAAGATATTGAGTGGGTGAAGGTGAAAGGTTTTTCGCTGACCACAGACATCTACAGTCCGAAAAAAGCAACTAAGCCTTTGCCTGTGCTGGTAATTTTTCATGGTGGCGGCTGGCTGGTGAATAACAAATCCATAATGAATGATATGGCCTTGTATATGGCGACTAACGCCGATTTGGTGGTGGTGAATATGAACTACCGGCTGCTTGGTGATAATAACAACAGCACCACAGCCAACGAGATAGTCGAAGATGCTTTGGGAGCTGTGCTTTGGGTCAAAGACCATATTCAACACTACGGCGGCGACCCGGCTAAAATTGCGGTGACGGGCGATAGTGCCGGTGGTCATTTAGCCTCTATGGTGATGCTGGCAGGCCGCTCTTTGGATTCCAAAGGCTTTACGCCACAAAGCCAGAAGTTCACCCCAAGCTATCTGCCAAAAGGTAAAACCGCAGAACAAGTGGCAGCAGTGGATGGCGCCAGAGTGCAGGCGGTGATTTTAAGTTATACCGCCTTTGATTTACTGCAAAGCGCCAAAGGTGGTTTTGAGACAGCACAAAACCCATTCTGGAAATGGGGCAACGCCAGTCCACGTGGCTTGTTTGGCGCAGGTATTAGTGTTGAGAGCCATCAGCAGTATTACAAAGCTGTGTCGCCCTTGTATTTATTACCGGAAGCTGGTTACAAACTGCCGCCTCAGTTTGTGTTGGTCGGCAGTGAAGATGGCCTGACCACGCCTGAAGTTGCAAGCCATTATGTCAGTTTGCTGAAAGCCGCCGGACAACAGGTGGAGTTTAAAATTTATGAAGGCAAAGGCCACGGTTTTCTCGACAGCGGCTGTAACGACTATACCAAAGGCTGTTTTAAGGATTTAGCCACCCCTACTTTGGATGACATGATTAAGTTTCTTGCTGCTGTTTTTCACTAAGTTCTGAACAGAATAGTGGCACTGAAACAGTGCCACTTCCTCAGCCGCAAAACCTTACAGCAGCTGCGTTGCCACTTGCTGCGGATTTGAAAAATCACTGATCTCAGCCAGCTTTTTGCCATCTTTGATTTTCAGCAGCACAGGAATACTGCGCACATTAAAGTGTTGAAATAACACACCATAGCTGTCGATCTGAAAAGGTATTTTCATCTGATACAAAGCGTTGAATTCAGCCAACGCTTTCTCGTCTGTCCATAAATGGTTCACTACCCCTTTCCAGTTTTTTTGTGGCAATAAAGCCGCCAGTTGGTTTAAGCCTGCCTGAGCATCCTTACATTGTTTTGCCATTTCAGGTCTGGATTCCGCCAGATACCAATCGCACCAGGTGGCGGTGAAAAACACCAGTTGCTCACCAGTCTGATAACTGGCTAACAGCTTTTGTTGCTCCGCTGCAGTCAGATCCGATGTGGCAGTTTCTGCCGGCAATTGCTGACCTTGTGCCAGACGGCTGATAAAACCATCCAATACTGAGTCTGATTCATGCGTGGTATACAGCTTTTCACCTTTGGGGTTTAACAGCACCGAATAAGGTGTGCCGACTAAACCCAAAGCTAAAGCCAACTGGCCTTGCTGATCCAGATAAATAGGCATACTGAGTTTAAAGCGCTGCTGTACCTTGCTGATTTCCTGACGTTTTTCGTTGATATTGATATTTACCGCCACAAAATTCACTTTATCGCCATAGTCCTGATATAGCTTTTCAAAATGCGGCATTTGCTCCATACAAGGCTGACACCAACTGGCCCACAATTTGACATAAGTGGGTTTAGTCTGGTCAAGACTGGCGAAAGTAAAAGGCTGAAGGGTTGGAAATTGCTGCAACTGCACTGTTTTATAGTCAGGCAAGCGGGCCTGCACTGAAAACGCCAGACCAGCCACCAGAGGCAATACAAACAGGATGAAACTACGCATCAGAACTCTCCTTGAAAAAACTATACTCAGTCTGACAGTTGCAGCAGCTTTTGCCTTGTATATTTGCGACAGATTGTGAAGCTTGCACACCAGAATCTCAATTCAGCGCAGACAACAACAGTTGCACCTCAAAAAGTAAAAACAGATCTTGCTTTCTATCGGCATTAGTTGTTTTTATAGAGCAGCAATGAAACCGATTACACTACACTAAAACCATAAAACGGTGCCAACAGAGCATTGGACAGACAACAGGGGTGACAAATTGATTTTATCGATAAAAAATAAAACCTTAGCAGCGATTACTCTGCTTTCGGTGATGAGCTTACCAGTCTTTGCAGACGACAACCAACTGACAGCGCAGGAAAAAGCAGACGGCTGGCAATTGCTGTTTAACGGCAAAGATATGTCGCAGTGGCGTACTTTTAAACAGCCAACAGTACAGGAGAAATGGCAAATAGAAGATGGCGCTATCACCCTGACTGCTGGCGGTGGTGGTGACTTAATCAGTAAAAAGAGTTACAAAAACTTTGAGCTGACACTCGACTGGAAAATTGCAGAAGCCGGCAACAGCGGCATTCTGATCCTTGCGGATGAAAAAGGTAAATACATTTACTCTCACGCGCCGGAAATTCAAATTCTGGATAACGAGCGTCACCCGGACAACAAGCTCGCGACTCATCTCTCCGGGTCCTTATACGACATGATTGCCTCCCCTGTCGCTTCTCACAAAAAAGCCGGGCAGTGGAATAGCACTAAAATTCGCCTGGAAAACTCCGCTTTAACTGTTTGGCAAAATGACGTGCAAACAGCAAAAGTGATGATCGGCAGTGACGAATGGAACAGCTTAATTGCAAAAAGTAAGTTTGCCAGTTGGCCAGATTTTGCGGCCGCCAAAGAAGGTCATCTGGGTTTACAGGATCATGGCGATAAAGTCTGGTTTAAAAATATCAAAATAAAAGAGCTGAACTGATGAAAGATTTTGACTTTGAAGTGCTGGTGGTTGGGTCCGGCGCTGGTGGTTCCATGGCAGCTTATGAGCTGACGAAAGCAGGACATAAAGTACTGATGCTCGAAGCCGGGCGGGACTATGATCCAAAAACTGAAACCCCTATGTTTAAACGCAACGGCGAAGCCCCTTTGATGGGCGCAGGTAACTCTGATAAAGACTTCGGTTTTTATGACGCCACTGTAGATGGTGGCTGGACTGTTCCGAACGAACCTTATACGGCCGCTGATGGCTCAGAGTTTTTATGGTGGCGCGCCCGTATGTTAGGTGGCCGCACCAATCACTGGGGCCGTTATTCATTGCGTTTTAGTGAACACGATTTTAAAGGCAAAAGCCGGGATGGTTTAGGTGCAGACTGGCCATTTGATTATGAAGATATAGCCCCCTGGTACGATAAAACCGAAGCTTTAGTGGGCGTTTGTGGCACCAATACAGGTCTGGATGATATGCCGCCTTCTTCGGATGGTATTTTACAACCTCCACCAAAGCCACGTATTACGGAGCTGTTAATAGCAGCAGCGGCCAAAAAACTGGGCATACCGGTAGCCCCTATGCACCGCGCCGTACTCACCCGGCCTTTGGATAACAGAGCGGCCTGTTTTTATGCCACTCCTTGTGGTCACGGCTGTTCTATCGGCGCAGCTTTCCAAACCACTACTTCGCTTATTCCTATGGCTAAAGCCACAGGCAATTTGCAGGTGATCACGGACGCTATGGTGAAATCTGTTGATACAGACGAAAACGGCAAAGTGACAGGCGTCAGTTATGTCGATAAAAAGACGTCCACTGTGCACCAACTCAAAGCCAAAGTGGTGATCCTGGCCGCCAGCGCCTGCGAATCTGCCCGCTTATTGTTAAATTCAAAATCGGCGCGTTTTCCAAATGGGTTGGCCAACTCCAGTGGTCAGGTTGGTAAAAACCTGATGGACTCCACTGGAGCCAATATAGGCGCTATGGTTCCTGCTTTACAAGGCCGGCCTATTTATAACGAAGATGGCCATACCGCTAATCATTTGTTTATTCCATGGTGGGGCCACAAGGCACAGGAGCGTAAGGAACTGGATTTCCCCCGTGGTTATCACTTTGAAATTGGCGGCCGTTTTAGTGAGCCAAATTCGGGTATTGCAGGCAATGTTCAGGGCTATGGCGCGGATTTAAAACGTCAGGTGAAACAGAATTACGGCGCTTATATTGGTTTTGCTTTGCGTGGTGAAATGCTGCCTAACGAACATTGTTATATGGATATAGATCCTGAAGTCAAAGACAAATGGGGTATTCCTGTGGCACGTTTTCACTGGAAATGGTCGGAGCATGAATTAAAGCAAGTGGAGCATGGCCTGAAAACCGCCAAAGCTATTTTTGCGCAAATGGGCGCAGATGTGGGCGAGTTGCCGACTCCGGAGCAGGCTATTTTAAAAGGTGGTGAAATTATTCACGAGGTGGGCACCACCCGGATGGGTGCATCACCAAAAGACTCAGTCACTAACCAATGGGGGCAAAGCTGGGACTGCCCTAACCTCTTTGTGATGGATGGCGGCGTCTTTGCCTCTAACCCGCATAAAAACTGTACTCTGACCATTATGACGCTGGCCATGCGTAATTCAAATTGGCTTTCAGCTCAATTAAAACAAGGAGCGATCTGATGGCCACACATCAAGACAATGAGATTCAGGTGCCGCAGCAGCCAGACTACAGATCCGGCATGACCAGACGGGATTCATTAAAACTGATGATGGCACTAGCGGCCAGCACTTTATTGCCTTCAGTCTTAGCAGGCTGCGACAGTGCACCTGCACCTGACAAAGAGGCCGGAGCAAGCGCAGCAAAAGCCACCACTGAACATTGGCCAGAGCTGAAATTAACTCCAATCACAGCGACTGGTTATGGCAAAGATCCAAACTTAATTCTGCCACCAGAATCGCCCTGGCCTTTGACCTTAACTCAGGCGCAGCTGACTTTAGTGGCCGTGCTTTCAGATATTCTGGTGCCCCGTGAAGGCAGCGTACCCAGCGCTTCGGAAGTGCATGTGCCCGCTGTGGTGGATGAATGGGTCAGTGCGCCCTACGAGCGTCAACAACAAGACAGACTGACTATTTTGTCGGCTCTGGCCTGGATAGACGACGAAGCCCAGATGCGTTTTAGCAAAACCTTTGTATTGCTTAGTAAACCAGAGCAAAAAGCCATTATGGACGATATAGCTTTTGATACAGCCGAAACTCCGGCTCAGTTTAAACGCATAGCCTCAGCCTTTGGCCGCTTCCGCAGTTTGGTATTGGCTGCCTTTTTCTGCACACCGGAAGGTACCAAAGACATAGGTTATGTGGGTAATGTACCTATAGGTGGTGACTACCCTGGCCCGACTAAAGAAGCTTATGCCCATCTGGATAAGATACTGGCGGACTTAGGTTTAACTGAATACGCTTATCCAATTCAGGCTTGAATAAGCTGATTGTTGCGGCATCAAAGGGGCGGAGATAAACCGCCCCGTTTTTTACTTTAACCTTTCCAGCTGGCCTTTCCTGCGCACTAAATTTTTGTAATCCCACTGAATATCGCGGGCTTTTGTCAGCCAGCGTTGCAGATCATCCGTATTGATTTGACTGCTGTGGTTGTAACGTTTTTCAGCAGCTTTAAAACTGCCTTCAATCTTTAATTCTGCTTCATCAAAAGACTGACCACTCCAGAACAACAACCGAATACCACCTTTGAGTTTGCTATAACCCACAACAGGGTTGCCATCGAGAAACCATACCGGATGTGCATGCCAGATTTTATTTTCAGCCTCAGGCAAAACCGCATCAATCTGTTGTGCCAGCAGCTGGCAAATCAGTTGTTCTTCGCCGGCCTGAGCCTGATTGTAAAGACCAGTATCCGTATGCATAGTCCCTGCCTTAGGGTGTTTCAGCTAACACCGGCAAAGCCTGCATAGACTGCAGGACGTCGCGCACTATAGCTTCTCTTTTGTATAAATCCTTCATCCGATCTGGTGTATCTATATTCAGCGCAAAAAATACCGGACCTGATGGCCATTCAACATAACCCACCCACCAGCCAAAACGCCCTTCCCAGCCGGTTTTAGCTCTTAAGATCCACTCCTTGCCTGCTTCGTTGATCATCATATCTTTGACCAGCAACTGATGCTCTTTAGCAAAAGGCAGCTGATTCAGGTAAAGCTTTTTCATAAACTCCAGTTGCTCATAAGCCGAAATAGCCAGTTTGCCATCGACCCAATAAGCTCCTTTGTCTGTCGACGGATCGGCATTGCCATACCCCATTTTTTGCAGATAGTGTGCGGCTCGTTTTTCACCAATTTGTTTGGCAAATATCTCGTACACCCAAATAGCCGAGGTTCGCATTGCAGAGCGTAAGTTCTGATCCTGATTATGGCCTGCAAAACTGCGCTCGACCCCATCCCAGCGAAACAGCTGAAATTCATCCTTTAAAACGCCGGCATCCAGTGCCATCAGGCTATGGGGGATTTTAAAAGTCGAAGCCGGAGACATGCGCTGTGCCGCTCGTTGTGGGTTAAACACCAGCAATGTTGCAGGTTTCACCCGCTCGTCCGAAATGACCAGTGTGCCTTTGGCATTAAACCTGGTAAAAGTCGCTTGCCAGTTGGCTTGCTCTATGGGCTCTGCAGCACGACAAAGTTGGGCGCACGCCATTAAAACAACAGTAGAAATAATTTTTAAAACAGACACTTAAATTCCTTAGCTGAATCATTATTGAATAAAAAGTTAAACCCGCAGCGAGCCACGAAACCCTCTGACGGCATAATAAGACTGGGCGCCGTTGTGGTAGATGAAAACACGGCCATACCTATAGTCACCAAAGATGGCGCCATCCAGAGCACGGATATCCTTTGGTGTTGCCAGCCAGCTGGAGGTTTTGCAATCAAAAGGGCCAAATTGCTGCAGATAACGGTAGTCATCTTCATTGAGTAACTGAATGCCCATGGCCGCAGCCATCTCCAGTGCACTGCTGGCAGGTTTATGTTCTTTTCGCTCATCCAGTGCTTGCCGGTCGTAACACAAACTACGACGGCCTTTTGGGCTTTCGGCTGAGCAATCAAAAAAGATCAATTCGCCACTTTGCTCGTCAAGCCCTACTACATCGGGTTCTCCTCCTGTGGCTTCCATCTCAGCAAGAACTTTGAGTTTAGCCGGATGCCCCTCAAGTCGTGTCTGAACCTGAGCCCATTCGATGGTTGCATGGCGGTTTTTGTGTTTGTCAAAACGTGTTTTTAATAGCTGGATCAGCTTTGCGTATTCGGCGTCCATAAGCTTGCTCTTGCTGCAAAAAACAGCCATAGCAACGGAGTTTAATGCCGTGCTTTTGCTGTTAGCCTCTATGTTGCTTTCACGCTAACGTCAAAGCCACCTGGCTTCAACCATTTTCTCTAAAAACAATCCGGCCAAAAGGTAAAAAGGCAACTGCTAAAAAGCAGCTGCCTTTGTGTTATTCAGTCCCTAGCTACCGGCTTTACTTTAGATCAAAACGATCAGCGTTCATGACTTTGTTCCAGGCGGCAACAAAATCACGGACAAACTTTTGCTTGTTATCGTGCTGAGCATAAACTTCGGCCAAAGCACGTAACTGAGAGTTGGAACCAAACACCAGATCAACCCGGCTGGCAGTCCATTTCACAGCGCCCGTTTTGCGGTCTTTACCTTCAAACAGTTCGGCCTCTGCTGACACCGGAGTCCAGACTGTGTTCATATCCAGCAGATTGACAAAAAAGTCGGTGCTTAATGTATCAGCCTGTTTGGTCAATACACCATGCTGGCTTTTGTCTGCATTGATGTTAAGCACACGCAGACCACCGATCAGGACTGTCATTTGTGGTGCAGTTAAGGTTAATAACTGGGCTTTATCCAGCAACAACTCTTCAGCTTTGACTGAATACCGGCCTTTTACATAGTTACGGAAACCATCAGCTATAGGCTCCAGCACAGCAAAAGACTCCACATCCGTCTGCTCTGGTGTCGCATCAGTGCGGCCAGGACTAAAAGGCACTTCGATAACAACACCGGCATTTTTTGCGGCTTGTTCTATAGCAGCAGCCCCTGCAAGCACAATCAAATCAGCCAGAGACACCTTACGGCTTGCAGACTGCTGATTAAAACCTGTCTGGATCTGCTCAAGTACAGCCAGAACTTTGCCCAGCTGTGCCGGTTGATTCACAGCCCAGTCTTTTTGCGGAGCTAAACGAATACGGGCACCATTAGCACCACCCCGTTTATCTGAACCACGGAAGGTGGAAGCAGAAGCCCAGGCGACAGACACCAGTTCTGAAATGGATAAACCTGAAGCGAGAATACGGCTCTTCAGCGCAGCTATATCTGCAGAGTTTACCAACTCGTGACTTACTGCAGGCACAGGATCTTGCCAAATCAGTTCTTCAGATGGTACTTCAGGCCCTAAATAACGTGCCACAGGCCCCATATCGCGGTGAGTTAATTTATACCAGGCACGGGCGAACACATCAGCAAACTCTTCTGGGTTCTGATGAAAACGTCGGGAAATGGCTTCATAAGCCGGATCCATCCTCAACGCCAAATCAGCTGTGGTCATCATGGGGGCATGCCGGATAGATGGATCATGAGCGTCAGGCACTGCTGTTGCTGCAGATGCATCTGTTGGGATCCACTGATGAGCGCCCGCCGGACTTTTCACTAATTTCCAGTCATAACCAAATAAGGTGTCGAAATAGCTGTTATCCCATTGAGTTGGCGTTGGAGTCCAGGCCCCTTCAATGCCACTGGTAATGGTATGAACTCCTTTGCCGGTGCCAAAGGCATTTTTCCAGCCTAAGCCCATTTCCTCCAAAGGCGCGGCTTCAGGTTCAGCACCAACTAAAGAGGCATCACCTGCACCATGGCATTTACCAAAGGTATGGCCACCCGCCACCAAAGCGACGGTCTCTTCATCATTCATTGCCATACGGGCAAAGGTTTCACGAATATCGCGGGCAGAAGCCAATGGATCTGGCTTGCCATTCGGCCCTTCAGGGTTGACATAAATCAGGCCCATTTGTACTGCAGCTAATGGGTTTTCTAATTCACGATCACCAGTATAGCGTTTATCACCCAACCACTCTGTTTCCACGCCCCAGTAAATATCCTCTTCCGGAGCCCAGATGTCTTCGCGGCCACCGGCAAAACCAAAGGTTTTAAAGCCCATAGATTCCAGTGCACAGTTACCGGCCAAAATCATTAAATCAGCCCAGGACAACTGGTTACCGTATTTTTGCTTGATGGGCCATAACAAACGGCGGGCTTTATCCAGATTGCCGTTATCAGGCCAGCTGTTCAGTGGAGCAAAACGTTGTGAACCAGAGGATGCACCACCCCGGCCATCGCTGGTGCGATAGGTACCGGCACTGTGCCAGGCCATCCGAATAAACAATGGGCCATAATGGCCATAATCAGCCGGCCACCAGTCCTGTGAATCTGTCATCAGGGCATATAAGTCCTGTTTCACCGCAGCCAGGTCCAGTTTTTGAAAAGCTTCGGCGTAGTTAAATGGCTGATCCATGGGATCGGATAACGATGAGTGTTGATGTAAAATGTTTAAATTCAGTTGGTTCGGCCACCAGTCACGGTTTGAAGTACCGCCAGCGGCTGACTTGGTCAGAGCACCGTGCATTACCGGGCATTTACCTTGAGTCTTGTTATCCATCTTTAACTCCAATTGTTGCTGTTATAAGGGAATAGTCCCATTCAAAGGCGATAACTCTGCAATCGGAACCTGCACACCCCTGCATGCTATCGATACATCACGTCGTTGTGCTGGTGCCTTATTTCAGAGCAGGCGTCAGCTATTAATGATGTGCTCTCTCATCACACACTTTTATAGTCAACAGCAGTCTATCTGATCCAAACCTCAGGCTTTAATGAAAAAATTCAATGCGTTAAATCAGTATTTCAGATACTACAGAGTCATAGCAAAGCGCAGAGTTCCCGGCACATGAGCCTAAGAGGGGGCGATGACAAATAAATTACGGCAGAATTGGCATGCAGATCGTTCAGAGCCGCAACTTATGACTCCAGTGAAAAACCGGCAGCGGGACAGCTCAGCTGGTCAAGGCAGGATAAAAAAAAACGCGCTTAGCAGCAATCCAAGCGCGTTCAAGGGGTTACGTTTTTCAACAACAAGAACTCAGCAAAAAAGTTCAGCGGTAACAAGCTCAGCATGACTTGCTACAGCTTACAAAGCATTATTTCGTGTAGACAGCACCGCTCAGGCTTAAAGCACGGCCAATCTGAGCTAAAAACTGATTGATCCGACGCACCAGCAGCAGAGAAGATACGCTGCGCTCTGTAGTGCTAACGTTAGATTTTTCCACTGTCGTATTGATACTGTTCATGTCCAACCTCGTTAAGTCTGAGAAAGTGTTCATCCGAAAACCAGGTTATTATGCTGCAAATTTAACCAGAGCACTAACGAGATAATTTATAGTCTGGACATTAGTTTTTCTAATGAAAAATAACATTCTCTGTCATGATTTATTCAGCTTATTTTCATATTCACTATTCAGCGCCACAACAAACAGCCAATAAAAATGCTGTTAAAGCAGTTAACTATGCAAATGAACTCATTTAGAACCAATAAAAAAGGCATAACCAGTTTATAGTTATGCCTTTCCAGCAAAAGTTATTCAATTAGCTATGCTAATAAAAAATAAAGGTACACACTATTCAGTAGCCACAGCATCTGCTTGCAAATTAAGCAGCGAGATCGTCCGTGGCTTCCGTCACTTCTGCCAGTACAACAGCCGCTTTCGTGGTGTCTGTACTCTTGTCTTTTGACTGTTCTTTATCCGCTACCGGAGCTTTATTGTTTTTGGTTTTCTGATTCAGCGTCTGGATCACCAGTTCTTTTTGCTGCGCTAAATACAGCGCCAGATCTTCGCGTTGTTGCTCATCCGGGATCAATTCACTTTGACCCAGCATTAAAAACAGTTCATCAGCTATATCCAGCATCCGGTCATAGGCGTCAGCTTCAGGCTTTGAACTAAACGTCATTTTTTCTACTCCAGCACGCTCAACAATGTATTTAATAATAACGGCCATAAGTCCTCCTGCTTTTGATACTGAATATTTATACAGTAATTACTGTTTATTTGTCCAGTTGTATTTGTAAAAAATACGCATCGCCTCTTTTCTGCTTTTGCCGTAGCATAAAGTAATGATTTAACCTGCCATCAGGTTGAGAATTTCAGGCTAGTGTCAGAAGGATTTTGTATGCAGCATCTGTGGGCCGAACGCCGTCTTACCGAACAGAGTCAAAGACCAAACGATCACCGTACCCCCTGGCAAAGAGACAGGGCCAGAATACTGCACTCGGCCGCTTTTCGCCGCCTGCAGGCAAAAACTCAGATTATGGGCATAGGTCAGAATGACTTTTACCGCACCCGCCTGACCCATTCGTTAGAAGCAGCACAAATAGGCACAGCTTTGGTCGCTCAGTTAAGTTACCAGCAAGAAGACCCGGCGCTGCGGTCCTTGTTAGCGCAGGACAGCCTGATGGAAGCTTTGTGTCTGGCGCACGATTTAGGCCACCCACCTTTTGGTCACGGCGGCGAAAAAGCGCTGAACGCCTGCATGCAACAATTTGGCGGCTTTGAAGGCAACGGCCAGACCTTACGTATTGTCGGCAAACTGGAACCTTACACTGCCAGTGGTGGTATGAATTTAAGCCGCCGTACTTTATTAGGTTTATTAAAGTATCCGATAGTACAACCTGCTCCTGACCAGTTTGAACAAGGCCTCACCGTTAAACCCTGCAAAGCCATTTATGCCGCAGACAGTGATTTACTGGACTGGATCTTAAGCCCCTTGTCGGAGGCGGATCGCAGTGCTTTTCAGCGCACGGAAAGACTGACCAAAGCTCCTTTCTTAAAGTCGCTGTATAAATCTCTGGATGCGTCCATTATGGAACTGGCCGATGATATAGCCTACGGTGTGCATGACTTAGAAGATGCGATAGTGACAGGCACTGTAACCATTGAACACTGGCGCCGTTTGGCTGAACCCGAAATGGTGAAGTTACCCGCTGATATTGCCAGCGCTTTGAAACATATCAGTCAAAAATTATTTATACCCGAACATCATATTCGTAAAGATGCCATTGGCGCACTGGTGAATTTGCTGATCACCAGCATTGAGTTGTATCAGTCGCTGCCGGACAGTCAGGATCCATTGATCCGTTACAATGCACGACTACCAGAGCCACAGCAGCAGTTGCTGCAACTTTTAAAAAGCTTTGTGTATGAAGCCGTTATTTTATCGCCCGATGTGCAAAGGGGCGAATACAAAGGCCAGCAAATTGTCCGCTCATTGTTTGAAGCCTTTAGTTCAGAGGCAGAACGTTTGTTGCCCGCCAATACCAAAAACCGCTGGCTGCTGGCGGACAACAAACAGAGCCAGATGCGGGTTATTTGTGATTATGTGTCAGGTATGACAGATGAGTATGCACTGCGTATGCATCAGCAATTGTTCGCTGCATCTTTGTGAGTTTTGTTTTATATAGTTCTATGGGAGGGAAAAAACCGGGTGACACAGTCAACTTTAAGAGTACTGGCGGGAGCCACTGCCTTTGAACATCTGCAACAACATGGCTTACGTCAACAGGATATCCATTTAGTTTTAGGGGCCAGTGGCGGCCCTAAATGGTTTTGTTTATATGGTTTGGATCAGTATCTGTTTGGCGAGTTTTTTAAAGACAGAAACACGCCTTTATCTTTGGTCGGCAGTTCGGCCGGTGCCTGGCGTTTTGCCTGCGTCACACAGCAAAACCCGGCCGCTGCGACTGAACGTTTTGCCAGGGCCTACAGCACTTTATGTTTTCCACCCAAGGCGGGTATTGATGAAATCACCTCCACCTCAGCTTCAGTGCTGGATCAGGTATTTCCTGATGATGAGGCCATAGCGCAAGTGCTGAATAACCCTGTGTTGCAACTGAATTTTATTGCTGCCCGTGAAGTGAAAGTAAGAAAATCAGAACGCAAAGCAGCACAACTAAGGCGTTTGCTGTTAGCAGCAGGCGCTAATTTGCTAAAACCCGCCTTGCTGCAAAAGTTCTACAAAAGAGTAGTGATGCAAAATCACACTAATTCAGCTTTGCTGCAACAGGTACCACACGAAGCTTACCCACTGACAGCGGAGAACTTTAAAGCTAGTTTACTGGCCTCAGGTTCTATTCCTATGGTGATGCATCCGGTGAAAGATCCTGCAGGTTTGCCAGCAGGTTTATATATGGACGGTGGTTTACTGGATTACCACCTGACCTTGCCTTATCAGCAGCAAGGTTTGATTTTATATCCACACTTTTATCCGTACCTGATCCCCGGCTGGTTTGATAAATCCCTGCCCTGGCGCCGTGCTAAAGCGGCGCAAATGGATAAGATGATTTTGTTGTGTCCCTCACAATCCTGGGTGAAATCTTTGCCCTATGGCAAAATTCCGGACCGCAAAGACTTCGACAAACTGACAGACCCACAACGCCTGCAGTATTGGGCCATAGTACTGGAGCGCTCAAAAGAGCTGGCGGAGGATTTAAAAAGCGGCAATTATCTGCTGGAGAAACTTTAAGTTTTGATCATATAACAGGCTATTTCAGGCAAATAAGTATCCAGAATAGCCTGCTGCTCTGCAGTGACATCAGTCACTTTGACAAAACCCTGTTTTGCCCAATAGCCTTCAGCACCCTGCACTGCCACCAAAGCCAAAGCCTGCAAGCCCATATGTTTAGCTTCAGTATCAGCATGAGCAAGTAACTTGGGAGCCAGAGACTGGCCACGAAAATCGCCGGAAACAGCCATATCATGCAGGTACAGGCAGTTGGTATTTTGATAAACAGGAAAAGCTGCAGCTAAAGGTGTAATGCGGCCAAGCACCGACGGATAAGCCAGCAGATAACCAGCCATCTGCCGCCCAACAAAATAGCCCCAGCAGGTCTGAGAAAACGCAGAAATTCGTTCTGACATCACAGCAGCAGACTCAACCAGTTCTTCGTTGTAGCAGCTTTGCTGCACCAGCATCAGTTCTGGTACATCAGCAGCAGATAAAATAGACACAGACATCACATACACCAATAAAAAACACCACCTGTTCAGCTAGAGACAAGTGGCTTTTCAGACTACAAGCTACAGAATTTTTTTGAGTCTTAGTTCAGGCTTTTTAACAGTGCCTGATCTAAACCATCACCGGTTAATAATTTTACAATGGCTTTGCAGTGATCCAGCGTAAAGTCCCCTTCGCTAATTTGCAGATTTAAGGCTTCACGACGTTTTTGCACTACAGCAGACAAAGTTTTATTATCGGCGTCGGCACCTTTTAGTTTTTGTTCCAACTTGGCCAGCCATGGGTACAGCTGCTTTTCCGCATCATAAGCCTGTTGGCGAATTTCCGGATGATAATCTTCGCAGGCATTCAGGTTTAATAAGTAAAAATTCAGATAACCAGCAACGGTCAGATACTGGTAGTCTACTGTTTCAGCTTTTACTGCAGAAGACAATGTTGCAGAACTTAAACATAAAGCGGCGAACAGGCTGTAACCTAACTTCTTCATCTAAGGCTCCCCTAAAAAATCGTAAATTCGATAACCAATCTACAGAGAATAACCTGCCTTTTCAACACAGCAGGTTATTTATAAGCCGTAAATTTAGAAATAGGCTTACGGCCTATCAATTTTTGCATTTAAGCCAGATTACAAGGTATCGGCAGGCACACGTACCCAGCCTTCCATTAATACCCGTGCACTGCGGCTCATAATAGCTTTAGTGACTTTCCATTCACCTGATACTAAAGCCGCTTCTGCGCCCACTCTTAAGGTGCCGGACGGATGGCCAAAACGCACTGCTTTACGCTTAACACCACCAGCGGCCAGATTAACTAAAGTGCCTGGAATAGCTGCTGCAGTGCCAATGGCCACAGCAGCTGTGCCCATCATGGCATGGTGCAGTTTGCCCATAGACAAAGCCCGCACCACCAAATCGATATCGCCTGTAGTCACAGCTTTGCCACTGGACGAAACATAGGGCGTCGCTGGCGCTACAAAAGCCACCTTAGGTGTATGTTGCCGGGTTTTGGCTTCATCTATATGGCTGATTAAACCCATTTTGACAGCACCATAAGCGCGGATAGTTTCAAACATGGCCAGAGCTTTGGCGTCGCTGTTAATCGCATCCTGCAGCTCAGTGCCTGTATAGCCTATGTCTTTGGCGTTGACAAAAATAGTTGGAATTCCGGCGTTAATCAGAGTGGCCTTAAAAGTGCCTACACCAGGCACTTCCAGATCATCCACCAGATTGCCGGTTGGGAACATGGAACCACCCCCCTCGCCGTCTTCATCAGCGGCTGGGTCAATAAATTCCAGTTGCACTTCAGCGGCAGGGAAAGTCACCCCATCCAGTTCAAAGTCGCCCGACTCCTGCACTTCTCCGTTTAGCATAGGCACATGAGCAATAATGGTTTTGCCGATATTGGCCTGCCAAATCCGCACTGTGGCTTTACCATTTGCTGGAATACGGCTGGCGTCGACTAAACCTGCGCTGATGGCAAAAGAGCCGACAGCTGCGGATAAATTGCCGCAGTTACCGCTCCAGTCGACAAAAGCTTTGTCGATAGAGACCTGTCCGAACAAGTAGTCGACATCATGATCGGCTTTGCTGCTTTTGGATAAAATCACGGTTTTACTGGTACTGGAGGTCGCACCGCCCATACCATCAATTTGTTTGCCATACGGATCCGGACTGCCAATCACTCTCAGCAGCAGCGCATCGCGCGCTGCTCCCGGAGTTTGAGCGGCCTCTGGCAAATCCTGCAGACGGAAAAATACCCCTTTGCTGGTACCACCACGGATATAAGTGGCTGGGATTTTTAGTTGAGGTAAATAACTCATAGTTTTCCCTACACCTTAGCTTCAAGGAAGTCTTTGGCAAAACG
>CAMLSF010000092.1 GCA_946482615.1 uncultured Chromatiaceae bacterium
ATTTTGCACAGCGTAAGTTGCCGAAGGCGAACATCATGGACGATGTGAGTGACAAAATAGCAGGACAGCTATTTTGCACAGCGTAAGTTGCCGAAGGCGAACATCATGGACGATGTGAGTGACAATTGTTCCTGACCTTTTTGTGTTCTATTAGTATTCTGCATTTTGATATCTTCTTCGCTTTCTTCTGGTTGTTCCGCCTGTCTCTGGTTTACACTGCTGTTTTTCTTTTGTCCTGGTTATTATCTCTATGATCCGTTTAAGTCAAAAAGGCTGGAATAACGTCATGATTTACACAGTGGTGATTTTAATCACCCTGTTTGTCGGCCTGCCTGAATACTTAAAACAACAGCGCAATGAGCCAGCGACTAGTTTGGTCTCTTTCAGCCAGACTTTACTGGCTTTGCACTTTCCAAAATACAAGATTGAACGGGCAGGGCCTGAATGGCGCTCTGTGCCCCAGGTTTTGACCGACGAACAATTAAGCAGTTTATTGCAGCAGTGGCAGCAGGCGACTTTACCGGAGAAATCGCCGCTGAACCCTATCAATCCTGTGCTGGTGACTGAAGTGTCAGTCTGGTTAACAGGTAAACCTGCACAGCAGCAATGGCAGTTGTATCAGGCCGGTGAGTATTATTGGTTAAAAGCTGTAGAAGCCGATTTGTGGTACCGTTTACCAGAAGGCCAGGCCGACTTATTGTTCCCATCCGTTTTACGTTGAGGCTGTTATGCCAGAATTACCAGAAGTCGAAGTATCCCGTTTAGGCATCAGCCCTCATCTGCAGCAGCAAGGTATCGAAAAAGTCGTAGTGCGGCAACGCCAATTGCGTTGGTGGATACCTGATGAAGTCTTGGAAATTAAGCAACAACCTGTGCTTGATGTGACAAGACGGGCGAAATACCTGCTTATTCATTTGCCGGAAGGCGAATTGATTATCCATCTGGGGATGTCAGGTCATCTGAAAGTGGTGCCGCAAAGTACAGCTGCAGGCAAACATGATCATGTGGATATTTATTTAAGTAATGGCTTTATGCTGCGTTTAAACGACACCAGACGTTTTGGCGCTGTATTGTGGCAGCCAAAAGACACGCTGCATCCCCTGATGGCCAACCTGGGCCCTGAGCCTTTGCTGGGGGATTTCCATGGCGCTATGTTGCTGGCCGCCTGTCAAAAACGCAGTAGTGCCATCAAACTGGTGTTGATGGATAATCATGTGGTGGTTGGTGTGGGTAATATTTATGCCAATGAAGCTTTGTTTCAGGCCGGTATTCACCCCAAAATGCCGGCGAATCAACTCAGCGCAGAAAAAGCAGAGCTGCTGGTGCAGGTGGTCAAACAAATTCTGGCCAAAGCTATTACTCAAGGTGGCACTACCTTAAAAGACTTTAGCCAAGCCGATGGCAAGCCCGGTTATTTTGCCCAGCAACTTCTGGTTTATGGCCGGGGGGGCGAGGAGTGTTTTAGTTGTAACACTGAACTGAAAGAAATACGTTTAGGTCAGCGCAGTACTGTCTATTGCCCACAATGTCAGGGCGAACACTAGAAACTCTGTTTGGCCAGTATGCGCCATTCCACACCGGATAAATCATCGTCACCACCAAAGGCTTTGGTGAGATCAATATGGATCATGGTGCCTCGGCTGCTGTGGCTGGACAGCAAACGTATGCCGGCACCTATGCCATACAAAGTCTGATCGCCTGAACTGCCGGGTAAATCCGGGTTGTCGCCCCAGGTGCGGCCCATATCGGCGAAGCTGGCGTAGCCCACATCAAAAATCTGCGCTATGGATACATTGCTGTAATAGCGGTATTCCATAGTAGCCAATGCCAGACGTTCACCGGTTTGATAATACAAAGGGAAAGCCCGCAGCCCAGTGTCGCCACCTAAGCTTAACCGCTCATCACGGAATAAATCATGGCCGTACTGGTACGTCAGCTGGCCGACCAGACTATGCTGTGGGTCAAATTTATGAATTAACATCAGATGAGTTTTGATTAAGCTCTGACTGAGGTCGGCCTGTTCCAGCTGACTGGCGAAGGCTGAAGTCAGCAAATAGTTATCTGCTGTGAGTTCTGTGGCTTTATAAGCTGAAGCTGTGACTTGCCAGCCGTTGTCGTCAGCGCCCAGCATAGGGGCCAGATACGCCAGTTTTACGTCAGCCTGCCAGCCTAAGTTGATGTCTTCTACCCTGTTAAACTGGTAGATATTAAACATTTGCCTGTAATCGGATTCCAAATACTGCCAGGCCAACCAAAACTGGGATAAATCACGTTTTTCTGGTGTGCCAAACAAGGTATCCGGTGTTTGTTCGAACTGCACTTCGTTGTGGGTAGCGCCAACAAAAACACGTTGCACCCAATTGTCAGCAGCAGATACTTTCAAGCCCCCCTGAAGATCAAAATATCTTTTTTGTTTCTGAAATTCGTTCACTTCATCACCCTGCAGGTATTCGTTAATATCCTGGCTGTCCTGATCCAAAGTCAGGGCAAAAGACCAGGGAGCGTTGAGGCGGTAAAAAGGTTTTTCGACGGCAATTAAGTATGATTCACCATCAGATTTATCAGCGTAACGGGTACTTAACCCCCAGTGACTACCGAACATATTGGGTGAGCGGAAATTCACTAAGTAGCTGGTGCGTTCGCTGTCATGTTCATAATCGAGGTTGATTTGGTTGCCTGTTCCAAACAGGTTATCTTCGGCCAAACCAAAAGTAGAACGACTTTCACCACCTTCGCGACTGGCAGAAATTTTCGGCAGTAATGACCAGTTATCCCAGCTGGTGATGGTCACTATCACCTGTTGATCCGGGCACTGATGTGAGACCCGTACTTCGACTTTACGCAGATAACGTCTGGTTCTTAATAAACGCTCAGTTTCTGCCAGACTATCCGCATTCAGCGCATCACCAGCTTTAAACAACACATCTTCCCGCAGTGTGGCTTCTTTAGTGATCATATGAGTGCGGTTAGCAAAGCGGTGAAACCAGTAAGTATTGGGTTGTTCTAAATCAAACACGTCATTTCGGACAAAACGGACTTCCTTAATAGTTTGTCCGCTATAAAGATGAAAATCTGACGTTGATTCAATCTGTGTGCACAGTTCTGAAGCATGCGCATGACTATTCAGGCTTAGCAAAAATATCGCAAAAGCTGCTGTCAGTGGTTTGAGTAAAATACGGCTGTACATCTTCAACACGACAACATCCATTTCTGTTGATTGGGTTTTATCATGACACAATTTACGGCAAGAGCTAGCAGAAAAGACTGAGAACACAGATTGCTCTCAGTCTGGACAAATAAACAGAACTTATTTTGAAGCGGCTTTAATGGCGGCGATTTGGCTGTCTGATAAACGTACTACACTGCCAGGATAAGGTTTACCCATAGGATAATCCCATTCTTTTGGCCGTGATGCTTCTACAACTTCTTTAAAGGCGTTGCAGACCTTTTTAGAAGGTTCATCACCGAGCTTTTTCGCATAAGCCTCCAACATTCTGTTATCTACACCTTCATTCGACAGTACACAATAACCTTCGGTCGAATACAGTACTTCTTCTTCCGCAGTTGCAGCAGATACAGTTCCCAGACAAAGTAAAGCGATACAGATTTTATTTATGTTTTTCATATGAGTCCTTGATTTCACTACACTTACCATGATGCTTGGTAAGCAAACTTAACTCTAGGACAGTTTCAGCGCTTTGCCAGTTTATCCTTGGATCTTATTCTGTGGTTCATTGCGCAGCAAAGCCAAAGTACTTTGGCTCAGGCTGAGCTCCCGTTGCGGAAATGGCAAGTCAATACCCTGCTGATCAAAGGCCTGTTTGATCTCTTCAAGTAAACAAGTGCGTAGTTCTCTGTAGTTTTCTTTTCTGGTCCAGACAGAAAACTGTAAATCCAGTGACGACTCGGCAAAATTTAAAAACTGAAATACAGGCACAGGTTCATCCAGGCTGAGCGGGTTTTGTTCTGCTACCTGCAACAAAACTTGCCGGACCTGGCTGATATTTTCTTTGTAGGCCACGCCAATTTTCAGATCCAGCCGGCGGATAGGAAAGCGGGTTAAGTTAGTGACTTCGGTTTTAATCAGGCTTTCGTTGGGAATACGCACAAAAAGGTTATCAAAGGTGCGTAATTTAATAGACAGCAGGTCGATTGATAAAATTTCACCTGTGGTGTTGCCGACCTGAATGGTGTCGCCAATCTGAAAAGGCCGCTCGCCTATTAAAAACAAACCGCTGATCAGGTTCGACACTGAGGTTTGAGACGCAAAACCTATGGCAACAGACAGCACCCCGGCAGCACCGAGCAATACCCCTAAATTAAAACCTAATTGTTTTAACCCGCTGGCAATAAACAGGGCCAACACCAGCCAGTACACCAGACGGCGGCTTAAACTGGCATGATGGGGGCTAAAACGTTTTAAGCAGATTTTATAAGTGACGCGTGCTAACAAACTGGCAGCTAAAAAGCCAACAATAAACAGCAGGCCAGCCTGCATCAGGGATAAAAACTTATCGGAATCCAGATAGTTAATCACCAGATCAATCATAAAGTCCCCCGGCTTGCTGCATGAGCAAATAAATCACTGAAAGCGCGGAACAGGCCATGTTTTTCCATATACAAACGTGGCTTGGCTAAACGCTCTGCACCATCTGAACCTGCTGGCATTTTTTTGCTGATCTGCAACCGGCTGAGTTCGGCGTCATCCTGATGATCCAGCAGCACCTGATCTGTCCACAAACTGCCGTCGGCCAGACCGTATAAGGATAAATAAGGCACAGGTAAACTGAGTTTTTCGATGCTCATCATCTGGCTGGAGTTATTTTTCACTGTGACAGGAGTCACAGCTTTATGCACTCGTCTTGGCAGTTCTTCTTTACTGTGTCTGGCCTGAGTTTTATCGGCATAACAGAGTTCGCCTACTTGGGTATTGGGGCCAAACCAGGTATCGGACAAACGCTGGCTTTGTACTTCTTGCAAGATCAAATCGGGCTGCTGCAATTCAATACGGATACTGACTGGGCTGCTGATGTAAAAGGTGACTTGCTCACCTGGTGGTATATAAACGGGTTGATGAGTTTTAACCACCACAGGGCGATCCACTAATACAGGTTTAAGGCAAAACTGCAGCGGTTCGTTTTCAAAGACAAAACGGCTGGCCAGGCGATGCTGTGGCCATTGTGGCAGCAATTCAGATGCCAGCTCCTGGTGTTCTGCATGACTCAGCAATTCAGTAGCAAGACGCCATTCCCCGGCTTTACGCTGTAAAAAGATCAGCAGAGGCCCCAGCTGAATTTTACAGCTTTGATCGTTGAGCAGTGTTTGAGGTTGCCACCACAGCACTTTATTGTCGCCAAACATCTGATGTCCTTTTAGCGTTCGGGTACAGCCTGCACTAAAATGCATACTTCTGCCGCTATTAAGTTGAGGTTAAGTGGTTACAGGAGTAAAATGATGCTCGTTTTTTGCTGTATCAGCAATAAGTTAAGCTGATATTCCTCTGCAACAACAAAGGAGAGTTCCGTTTTTATGGACGTACCCAGTCACAGGCTTAGCCTGACATACAACTTAACCCTGTAGTTTTGCTGTAGACCGCTGGTTTGTCTGAACCTTGCGACTACGGCCTGTAGTTCGAGGTGAAAACATGGAACCCTTAGTTCTGATCCATACCTTACGTGCTGCTCTGGAGAGCGGTGATTTCTCTGTATTATCTGTGCGTTTGGCTGATACCCACGCAGCCGATTTAGCCGGTGCTTTGGCCGAGTTTTCCACAGCACATCAGTGGCAACTGTTAAGTTGTTTTCCGTTAAGTACACAAGCCGAAGTTTTCAGTTATTTACCTGAAGAGCAGCAGGTAGAACTGGCTCACACAGTGCGTCGGCAGGACTTCACCCCTGTGATTCGTCAAATGTCGTCTGATGAACGGGCTGACTTGTTTAATAAGCTGTCTGATGCACAAAAACAAGCATTGTTACCTGCTTTGGCGCAGGCAGAACGCGATGATGTGCTGAGCTTGTCCTCATACTCTGAAGGCACAGCAGGTGCCATTATGAGTTCAGACTACGCTATGTTGTCGCCGGATTTAACCGTCACTCAAGCCATAGAGGTGCTACGCAACGAAGCGCCGGACAAAGAGACTATTTACCTGTCTTATGTGGTGGATCAGGACCGCACTTTGATTGGTGCTTTGTCTTTGCGTGAGCTTATTCTGGCACCGACCTATGCGTTGGTCGATGACGTAATGAAACACGATCCTATTCATGTCAAAGTGGATACGGAGCAGGAAGAAGTAGCGTCCCTGATCGCGAAGTACGATTTAATAGCTATTCCTGTGGTCAATGCGCAAGGGCAGTTAGTAGGCATAGTCACCCACGATGACGCGATGGACGTAGCAGCTGCCGAAGCGACCGAAGACTTTCACAAAACCGCTACTATCGGCAAGCTGGAAGGCAGTGTCAAAGATGCCAAAATCAGCCTGTTATACCGCAAACGTGTGGTCTGGCTGGTGGTGCTGGTGTTTGGCAATATTTTTTCAGGTGCAGGTTTAGCCGCTTTTGAACAAATTATTTCTGAACATATAGCTTTGTTGTTTTTCCTGCCGTTATTGATTGCCAGTAGTGGTAATGCTGGTGCTCAGTCCGGTACTTTGATGGTGCGGGCTTTAGCTACGGGTGATATTAAATTACGCCACTGGGGCAAGATGTTGGGGAAAGAAGTGCTGGTGGCGGGTTTATTAGGTTTGACTATGGCGCTTGCTGTTTATGCACTGGGCTACTGGCGTGGTGGCCTGGATATAGCGCTGGTGGTCGCCGCTACTATGCTGATTGTGGTGCTGGTGGGAAGCTTAGTGGGTTTATCTTTACCCTTTTTGCTCAGCCGTTTTGGCATGGACCCGGCCACCGCCAGCGGACCTTTGATTACGTCCATCGCCGATGTGGCTGGTGTAGTGATTTATTTCTCTATTGCCAGCTGGTATTTACCTGCTTTGATTTAATTCGTAAGCCAGATCTGCATCAGGGTGTCGATCTGGCAATTGCCTGTCTGAAAAAAAGCCGATACACTGCGCCGCGAACCAAGGGGTGCTTTTAGCTGAGACGCCGTCAAACGCGAACCCTTCGAACCTGATCCGGATCATACCGGCGGAGGGATGGTACTTCTGTATTCCTTTTGCTTTGGTGATCCTACATCTATCTGTTTTTTGATATGGAGTAGAATCATATGTCTTTGCCCTTCGTACTTAAAGCCACAACTTTGTTGCCTGCGCTCTCTCGCCCCAATCACATAGGACGACTATGTTCATGGGGACTCGTTTACTTGTCGCCTCGTTGTGACTTCAATTACTTTGGGAAAAAAGTTTCTTATTTATCTCTGGCCATACTGGCCGCTGTATCCACCACTGTGAGTGCCGAAGAAAATCCTGTATCCGAACAAGCGGTAGAACGCATTCTGGTGCAAGGGGATTTTCGCAAGCTTGAGTTGCAAAAGCTGCCTGGCAGTATTCAGGTGCTGAGTCAGCAGGATATCAGCCGTCAGAATGCCCAACATTTAGATGATTTACTGCAACAAGCCGCCAACGTGAACTTTTCGGCTGGTGCGTCCCGTGGTCGTTTTTTGCAAATTCGTGGCATAGGCGAGCGCAGTGAGTTTGTTGACAGCATCAATCCTTCGGTGGGCGTGCTGATTGATGGTATTGATTATTCGGCTTTAGGTGTCAGCTCTTTGGCTGATGTGCAACAAGTGGAGATATTCCGCGGCCCGGAAGCCACCCGCTTTGGTGCTAATGCGATGGCCGGTATGCTGAATTTAACCTCCAATGATCCTGGTTTTGAAAGCGAAGGCCAGTTGGCTGCGACTCTGGCTAACTACGATAGCTACCAGCTAAGCGGCGCTTACAGCAATGCGATAAACGAGCAGTGGGCTTATCGGGTAGCAGCTGATCATCAAAGCTCAGATGGTTTTATCGACAACAGTTTTTTAAAGCGTGACGATACCAATCATATTGACGAAACCTCTGCCCGTGCTGCTTTGCGTTATCTGGCAACGGCTGATTTGACGCTGGATTTTATTGGTCATTACCGTGATATCAATAATGGTTATGACGCCTTCTCGTTGGATCGAGACCGCACCACCTTATCGGACAATCCGGGCCAGGATGAACAGCAAAGCCGTGCTTTGGCGCTGAAGGCTGATTATCAGGGCTTAAGCTGGGCTAATCTTTATACGCAGTTGAGTGGCCTGACGGCTGATACCGACTATGGTTTTGATGAAGACTGGAGTTATGAAGGGATCCATCCTGACGGTTACGCTACGACAGACCGCTATTTACGGGCTCGTGATCAGTGGAGTCTGGAACAACGCTTTTTAGGCAAAGAGCAGACAGACTGGGTTGCAGGTTGGTATGCCAGTGGCCAGCAAACGGATTTAGAACGTCAGTTCTGGAACTGGGATTTATGGCAGGCGGCGCAGTTTTTCAGTGACTTTAAACGGCAGAACCTGGCCTTGTTTGGGCAGTGGTCTACAGAATTGGCGGATGGCTGGACTTTAACCTCTGGCGCCCGCGCTGAACGTTATGACGATGAATACAGTGACAGCAATGGCATAGCTCAAAAAAACAACGAACTGATGTGGGGCGGCAAACTGAGTTTAAGTTTAGCTGTAACAGATTCTGCCAGTCTGTACCTGCTGGGTTCGCGGGGATACAAAGCAGGTGGTGTTAACGGTGAAGCTTTGGGTAAAGCGCAGGGTAGTGGCTCTGAAGATTTGGCAGATTACTTAAACAGCAAAGCTAATTTCTCACCTGAGACGTTGTGGAATGCCGAATTTGGGGTGAAAGCCAGCTCTGCTGATCAGCGTATCGTCAGCCGGGTCGCGTTATTTGCCATGTGGCGCGACGAGATGCAGGTCAACAGCTGGGTTACCCGTGACCAGTCTTTTATAGGTTTTATTGATAACGCCGCCTCAGGCCGGAATCATGGGCTGGAAGCGGAAAGCAGGCTGCAACTGACAGACAGCTGGACTTTGTTTGCCAATGCTGCCTGGCTGGAGAGTGAAATCCGTGGTTTTGTCACCGAAGAGGGCGTCGATAAAACAGGTCGTGATCAGGCCCATGCACCCAGGTATCAATATAGTGTCAGCAGTGAGTGGTTACTGACCTCTGATCTTAGTTTTAACCTGGGTCTGCAAAGCAAAGCGGCCTTTTATTATTCCGACAGCCACGACTCCCGTTCAGAGCAAATGCATTTAGTGAACCTGCGTCTGCAGTACCAGTGGGATGAGCTGCAACTGGCGCTCTGGAGTCGCAATGCCCTGGATGAAGACTATGGCGTTCGAGGCTTTTATTTTGGTAACGACCCAAGGGACGGTTACGAGCCTCATACCTATGAACAGCTGGGTGAACCTCGTCGTATAGGTGTCTCTGCCAGTTACCAGTTTTAAGCAGATTTAAAGGAATAGTTGATGAAATTATCTATTGAAATCAGTAAGTACCCACTGACCAGTGATTACATAGAGCCTATCAAAGGTTTTATTGAACTGTTAAACACCAATCCGAATGTGCTGGTCATCACCAATACACTGAGTACCCAGGTGTTTGGTGACTACGATGAAGTGATGGCCTTATTGCAGCAGGGTATTCGCTGGTCTTTTGAAACCTACGGTAAAGTGGTGTTTGTGGTGAAGTTTTTGCACGGTGATTTGCGGCCATGACGGATCCATGGTGGCAGCTGTTTAGCGGCTGGCAAACTCTGACTCAGCTGGAGCTGGCGGCGACTTTGTCAGCGCTGGCATATGTGCTGCTGGCGATGAAACAAAGTTTATGGTGCTGGCCTGCCGCTTTGCTTAGTACTTTGTTGTACACCCATATAATGTGGCACTCCGCATTGTTATCCGATGCGCTGCTGCAGCTGTATTATGCCGGTATGGCGCTTTATGGCTGGTACAGCTGGCGTCAGCAACAGCAGTTATTACCGGCAGGGCAGTCGGGCATGACGGAATGGTCAGCCAGCACTCATCTGAATTTAATTGGCTGCACTGCCATAGCCGGATTGGTGCTGGGCTATCTGATGGACCAGTACACCCATGCTGATTTTGCCTACATAGATGCGCAAACCACGGCTTTTAGTGTGATGACGACCTATCTGGTGGCCCGCAAAGTGGTATCCAACTGGTTGTATTGGGTAGTGATAGATGCGGTCTGTATTTATGTCTATATACAAAAACATCTGTATTTTACGACGGCACTTTTTGTACTCTATACCATCATTGCCCTGATCGGATTTTTTGTATGGCGCAGCAGCTATCAGCAACAACAGCAGACAGAGCCCGTGTGATCTGGCAGTTATGCCAGCAACTGGAGTTTTTTGCTGATCACCAGCCGCTGCTGTTAAAGCAACTGACCCAGGGCCACAGGACCAGCTCCTATCAGGTGCAGACTGACAAAGGTCATTATGTAGTACGCCACTATGGTCCGTCTGTATTGGGGGTATGCCGGCAGCAGGAATTACGTTGTCAGCATGCCGCTGCAGCTGCAGCGTTAGCGCCGGCGCCTTTATGTCTGAACAACCATCAGCGCATGCTGATCACTGAGTTTTTACCGCAAGCTCACCCAGCTTCGGCTCTCTATATCCGACAGCATCTGCCCACTTTGGCTCAACAGCTGGCGACTTTGCATCAGTTGCCCGTACAGACTGCTGTGCTGGACCCCTGGCTGTATTTACAACAACTAAAAAAGCAGCTGGAACCGCATTGGACAACCCAAGCGCAAAAAATTTGGCAGCCTTTAATCACCGCAGCCCGTGATCTGCAGTATTTTCAGGCCGATATTGGCCTTTGTCATATGGATTTGCATGCGCAGAATATGTTGCTGTGGCAGCAGAAGTTATGGCTGATTGATTTTGAATACTGCCAGCTGGCGGATGTGGTGTTTGATTTAGTGGCACTGATAGTTCAGTTTGAGTTATCAGAGCCTGAACAACAGCAGTTACTGGATAGTTACAGAGCATCCAGAGGGCCAGGCTGCAGTACGCAGTTATTGGAGAAGGTTGGGCTGGCAAAAGTGGTGTACGCAGGTTTTTGTTGGTTATGGTACTGGCAGGAACAGCTGGATAATCAGGATCCCAGATACAAACAAGCCGCAGCAGACTGTTACCAGCTTTTACTGCGGCTTGTCCGGACCTAGAGTGTTAAAGTCCGCCTAAACGCTCAGCCAGAATTTTGTAGCGTTTTACATCTTCCTCATCAAACACAGGTTTTCCTTGTTCATCCTTGCCATGAGCAACCAGCAGATTTTCGCGCGCCAAACGTTCGACACGGATCTCCTGAATTCCTAAAAAGGCAGCGACCTGTGCGACATTGAGTATTGCCATAATGAGTTTCCTGCAGTAAGTACTTCAATTAAGTTAAGCTTATATTTTTATTTTTGTGAATAAAGTTCAACAAGCACAGATGTTTTACTTACTTTTTCAATAAGTGACAACTGAAGATGTCGTTAATTTTGTGTTTTTTTGTTTTTCTTGTGCTTTATCTTAGTTACATCCAGTTATCATCACTAAAAGCTGGTTTTAGAGCAAAGAAGTCTGTTGAACCGGCACTGGTCTTTTATTTATTCCTTTAATCTCATCGCCCTGATGATCCATCTGGACAAAAACGGGGGCGCTAGGTATAACAAACTGAACTACCTGATAATTTCTGTGTTAATTGTCATCACCTTTACACAGAATTGAACTATGGTAAATAACAAAACATAAATCCAACACGCAACAATTCGAACTTGGGTAAACATTATGAAACCATCAGGCATGGCTTTGGCCTTGTACACAAACTTTCTCGGACAGGCGCCCAACTGGTACAAATTAAGTATCATCGCTTTTCTTTTAATTAATCCCATTTTGTTTTTGCAAAATCCCTATATAGCGGGTTGGGCTTTAGTGGTGGAGTTTATTTTTACTTTGGCGATGGCGCTGAAATGTTATCCGTTACAGCCTGGTGGTTTATTAGTGTTGCAAGCCATTGCGATGGGCATGACCAGTACTACCAAGGTGATGCATGAAATTGAAGTGAATATTGAAGTGATCTTGTTGCTGGTGTTTATGGTGGCAGGTATTCACTTTGTTAAAGATCTGCTGCTGTTTGTTTTTACCAAGCTGTTGATCCGGGTTCGTTCAAAAACCAATTTGTCTTTAGCTTTTGTCTGTATGGCCGCGTTTTTATCTGCCTTTTTAGATGCGTTAACAGTAGTAGCTGTGATTATTGCTGTAGGTATAGGTTTTTACGCGATTTACCACAAAATATCCTCAGGCAAAAAATTCCCTGACCCACATAACCACAATGAAGATACTGAGGTGGCGGAATTATCCCGTGCCGATTTAGATGCATTCCGTGGTTTTTTACGTAACTTATTGATGCACGCTGGTGTAGGTACTGCTTTAGGCGGCGTGTCTACTATGGTCGGTGAACCACAAAACCTGATTATTGCAGAAGCTGTCGGCTGGGGATTCGGTGAGTTTGCTCTGCGGATGGCGGCAGTCAGTGTACCTGTACTGATTGCAGGTTTACTGACGACCATAGTGCTGGAAAAATTCCGTTTATTTGATTTTGGGGTGCGTTTACCTGAAACTGTGCAGGATGTCTTACTTGCCTATGACAATTATCAGACCGAACGTATGACGGCTTCTGATGTCAGCAAATTGTGGGTGCAAGGCCTTATCGCCGTATTGCTGATTATTTGTTTAAGTCTGCATTTGGCCTCAGTCGGCTTAATTGGTTTGATGGTGATTATTCTGGCTACTACCTTCTGTGGTGTGACTGATGAACATGCGATAGGTAAAGCTTTTCAGGAGGCTTTGCCTTTTACTTCCTTGCTGGTGGTGTTTTTTGCCGTAGTGGCTGTGATCATCGATCAACACTTATTTAAACCTGTGATTGATTTTGTGTTGACTTTTGATGGCCAGAAACAAATGGCGGTACTGTTTTTAGCTAATGGTTTATTGTCTATGGTCAGTGACAATGTGTTTGTCGGCACTGTCTATATCAACGAAGTAAAAGCGGCATGGCAGGCTGGTACTATCAGCCGTGAACAGTTTGAAATGTTGGCTATTGCTATTAACGCCGGTACTAACCTGCCAAGTGTGGCCACCCCTAATGGTCAGGCCGCATTTTTATTCCTGTTGACCAGCGCATTGGCACCACTGATTCGTTTGTCTTATATGAAAATGGTCTGGATGGCTTTGCCTTACACTGTAGTGCTGGCCATAGTGGGTTTATTGTGCACGACCTTCTTGCTGCCTGAAATCACGCATTGGCTTTATGCCGCAGGTTGGATCGAACATTATGATGCCGCCGCTGCAGCTGCGACAGGACATTAAGTTGTTATGGATCAGAGGACTAATCCTCTGATCCTTTGTTTTTCCCTCTTCAGCTTGTCATCTGCCGGAACGTCTGGACAGCCTTGGTTCAGAAAGGTATAAAGTACGGCATGTATACCCTTCTTACTTGAAGCTGCAGCTTTGTTGACTGCGTGCTCTAGCCCCAGTCACATAGGACTACTATGCTCCTGGGGTCTCGCGCACTTGTCGCCTCCCTGCAACTCCAATTACTTTGGGTATCGAATTTTTGGGGTATTTCACCCTCTGTCTGGCGCAAAAGAAATTGTTGCTTGCCATACTGCTTAGGTCGTTTCTTTGTCGACGAAAATGAACGCCATTAAGCCTGCAAAGAGGACGCAAGTACATGATTGAACTTCTGTTATTAGTCTTATTTCCCCTGATTGGCTCTCTGGTGCCTGTGCTGACAAAAAACTGGTCGCGTAGCTATAGTGCTTTGGCTACTGCGATCTTACCTGCTGCCGCATTGGCCCTGGTTCTGCAGCTTGCGCCTGCGGTGTTTGCCGGTGAAACCTTATTCTACAAAATGCCATGGGTCGAAGCTTTGGACTTGTCCTTAAGTTTCCGGCTGGATGGTTTATCGCTGCTGTTTGTATTTTTGATCCTGGGTATTGGTTTATTAGTGATCTTATACGCCCGCTATTACCTGGCCGCAAAAGATTCGATGGCGCGCTTTTATGGTTTTTTAATGCTGTTTATGACGGCCATGCTGGGCATAGTGTTATCGAATAACCTGTTACAGCTTTGGCTGTTTTGGGAGCTGACCAGTATCAGTTCCTTTTTATTGATTAGCTTCTGGTGGCACAGAGCCGATGCCCGGCTTGGTGCCCGTATGGCGTTGACCATTACGGGTTTTGGTGGTCTGGCTTTGTTGGCCGGTATTTTATTGATAGGCCAGGTCTTGGGTAGTTTTGAACTGGATCTGGTGTTATCTCAAGCGGATGTGCTGCAACAGCACAGCTTGTATCCGGTGATTCTAATTCTGGTATTGTTGGGAGCTTTTACTAAATCGGCCCAATTCCCGTTTCATTTCTGGTTGCCTAATGCGATGTCAGCACCAACTCCGGTCAGTGCCTATCTGCATTCGGCCACTATGGTCAAAGCCGGTATTTTTTTGCTGGCGCGAATGTATCCGTTATTGGCAGGCTCTGACTTATGGTTCCTGCTGGTGACTATTACAGGCATGACGACTCTGTTGGTTGGGGCTTATCTGGCCTTGTTTCAACACGATTTAAAAGGCTTGCTGGCTTATTCGACCATTAGTCATTTAGGTTTAATCACACTCTTGCTGGGTTTGGACACAGATCTGGCGACGGTAGCGGCGATTTTTCACATTATCAACCACGCTATTTTTAAAGCCTCTTTATTTATGGCCGCCGGTATTATCGACCATGAATCCGGCTCACGTGATATGCGAAAACTGAACGGCCTCTGGCAGTTTATGCCGGTGACAGCGACACTTGCTATGGTGGCCTCGGCCTCTATGGCTGGCGTACCTCTACTGAATGGTTTTTTGTCCAAAGAGATGTTTTTTGCTGAAACCCTGCATCAGGATGTATTAGGTGCTTTGTCCTGGCTTATTCCGGTGCTGGCGACAGTCGCAGCCACTTTATCTGTGGCTTATTCAGCCCGTTTTATTCATGACGTGTTTTTTAACGGTCAACCCAGAGGTTTACCCCGTACTCCACATGAACCGCCCCGTTATATGAGGGTGCCGGTCGAAATACTGGTCGCGCTTTGTATTCTGGTTGGGTTGGCTCCGCAGTATATAGTGGGGGATTTACTGGCCGTTGCATCAGGTGCAGCTCTTGGTGGGCCTTTGCCAGAGTACAGTTTGTCGATTTGGCATGGTGTAAACCTGCCGTTGATGATGAGTATCATGGCACTGACTTTAGGTATCTTGTTGTACTGGAACCGCAAACATTTGTATCGTTTTCAGGCCGAGTTGCCAGAACTGAATCCTTTGCAGTTGTTCGAGCAGAAAATCAAAGCTTTGTTAGCTGTTGCGCAACAATGGCATCAGCGTTTTGAATCTTCGGCTTTGCAACGTTATTTGTTATGGCTGTTTCTGATAGTGATAGTGTTACTGATTTGGCCACTGCAGCAGATGGGGCAGTTTACCCGGCACAAGGCTATGTTGCCTGCCGATGGCCTGATGTTAACTGCGGTGCTGGTTGCTATCATCGCTGCTTTTGCCACCGTGTTGTGCCAACGCCAGCGTTTATTGGCGCTGGTGATGATGTCAATTGTAGGTTTGGTGGTTACGCTGATTTTTGTACGTTTTTCCGCACCGGATCTGGCGCTGACTCAATTGGCTGTTGAAGTGGTGACCATAGTGCTACTGATGTTAGCACTGTTTTTTCTGCCGCATAAAATCAGCAGGGCGTCCAATGCTGGCCGGCTTATTCGTGATGGCGCTATTGCCTCTGTTTGTGGTGTGGTGATTGGCAGTTTAAGTTACGCCATGATGCTGGAACCGCAGCAGCGGATCTCTGA
>CAMLSF010000093.1 GCA_946482615.1 uncultured Chromatiaceae bacterium
TTGCGACCCCTTGGACCCAAACCAAGTGCGCTACCAAGCTGCGCTAATCACCGACTTCGCTACACTACTGCAACGGGGCGGAATATTACAGCCCAAGCCCCAGAGCGTCAAACCTTTTTTGCAGCTAAAAAACTGATTGCTTAATATTTGAACCCATTTACCGCAAAAGGGTTCCGAAGCGGAAAAATATGCTGATTTTTTAACTTTTTACCTTACTTAAACTGATCTGCTTGGCCTCTTTGAGGTAGCTGTGCGAAAATACAAATCCTCAGATTTCAGGTCAACAGAGCAGTTTTATGGCAGCACAAATCATAGATGGCAAAGCGGTAGCACAATCTACCCGTCAACAGGTCGCATTAAGGGTTCAGCAACGCCTTGCAGCAGGAAAAAGAGCCCCGGGCCTTGCGGTGGTACTGGTAGGTATGGATGCAGCCTCTCAGGTCTATGTAGGCAGTAAACGTAAAGCCTGTGAAGAAGTAGGTTTTGAGTCCTTCTCTTACGATTTGCCAGCAAGCACGACCCAGCAGGAGTTATTTGATTTAATCGACAGCTTAAATGCAGATAACAAAGTAGACGGTATTCTGGTGCAATTGCCTTTACCTGCAGGTTTAGACGCCTCTGCCATTCTGGAGCGTATTCATCCACTGAAAGATGTGGATGGTTTCCACCCTTACAATATAGGCCGTTTAGCTCAGCGTATGCCTGCTCTGCGCCCTTGCACACCAAAAGGCATTATCAAGCTGCTACAAAGCACGGGGATTCAAATCCGTGGTCTGGATGCAGTAGTAGTAGGTGCCTCCAACATTGTCGGCCGCCCTATGGCACTGGAGCTGTTATTAGCAGGTTGCACCACTACTGTCTGCCATAAATTTACCAAACAGCTGGAGCAGCATGTCCGCCGCGCAGATTTAGTGGTAGTGGCCGTAGGTAAAGCAGAATTTATTCCGGGTGACTGGATTAAACCCGGTGCTCTGGTGATAGATGTAGGTATCAACCGTTTAGAATCCGGCAAACTGGTGGGTGACGTTGAATTTGATAAGGCTAAAGAGCATGCACGTTTTATTACGCCTGTACCAGGTGGTGTAGGCCCTATGACAGTGGCCTGTCTGATTGAAAATACTTTAGAAGCCTGTGAGCAGTTCCACGATCAATAAGAGACTCAGGGTCAGGCCTTGAATGTTGAATCCCAATTCAACATTCAAGGCCTGACCCTCTGGCTATTAACCCCTGCGCCAGGTCGTTACGCCCGCCTTATCCTCCAGAATAATACCCTTAGCCACCAAAGCGTCACGGGCCGCATCAGCGGCAGCCCAGTCTTTGTTTGCACGGGCCGCATTACGCTGTGCAATCAAGGCTTCAATGTCAGCGACATCATCTGAATCTGTGCCCGACTGTAAAAAGGCCTCTGCATTGCCCTGCAAAATCCCCATCACACCGCCGAGTTTAATTAATAAGCCCGCAAGCTGTGAGGCTTTGGCAGGATCTGTGGCTTTTTCTTTATTAATATCACGCGCCAATTCAAACAACACAGGCAAAGCCAGGGCTGTATTAAAGTCATCATCCATAGCAGCACGGAAAGTTTTCACATAGTCGTTGTTCAGATCGACCTCTGTCGCAGGAGTCACTTCCCGTAAGGCGGTGTACAAACGGCCTAAAGCAGAATGGGCCTGCAGCAGATTTTCCGCCGAATAGTTCAGCTGGCTGCGGTAATGGCTGGAGATCAGGAAATAACGCACAGCTTCAGCGTTGTAATCTGCCAGCACATCTTTGACCGTAAAAAAGTTGCCTAAAGATTTAGACATCTTTTCTTTATCCACCTGCACCATACCTGTATGGATCCAGGTATTGACGTAAGGCGTGTCATGGGCGCAGCAAGACTGGGCAATTTCATTTTCATGGTGTGGGAACTGTAAATCTGAACCACCACCATGAATATCAAAATGTTTGCCTAAATGTTTGGCACTCATGGCAGAACATTCGATATGCCAGCCCGGACGGCCCTCGCCCCATGGCGAAGACCAGCTTGGCTCATTCGGCTTGGCCATTTTCCACAACACAAAATCCAGCGGATCGTCTTTGGCCTGATCAATTTCCACCCGGGCACCGGATTGCAGCATCTCAAGGTTTTGCTGACTGAGCTGGCCATAAGCTGCATATTTGCTGACATCAAACAGTACATCACCGTCAGAGGCGATGTAGGCATAACCTTTGGCGACTAAGGTTTCTATCAGCTCAATGATTTCCGCCATATGAGTCGTGACACGGGGTTCTATATCGGCGGGCATTAAGCCCAGCGCATGAAAGTCATCATGCATAGCAATGGTATAACGGGCTGTTAACGCATCACAGCTTTCGCCGTTTTCATTGGCTCTTTTGATAATTTTGTCGTCCACATCTGTGATATTACGCACATAAGTGACGTCATAACCGCTGAAACGTAAGTAACGGTTCATCACATCAAAAGCCACATAAGTGCGGGCGTGGCCGACATGACAGAAATCATAAATTGTGATGCCGCAGACATACATAGAAACTTTGCCAGGCACTAAAGGCACAAAGGGCTCTTTTTTACGGGTCAGGGTATTAAAAATCTGTAGCATGGGCTCCTCGGGAAATCATCAAAACGGCAATCACAAAGCGCAACAGTGTAACATCAGCAAAAGCCTTGAGCTATCCTCGCTTTGCGCTTTGTGCTCCCCAGTCAGGATACTGAATTCTGCATACGGAAGTTACTTGGGTATAGACGACAGCTGGGGTACACTATCGCCGTTTTTAAGCTTGAGGAGATCATCATGGTTAGCTTACATACCAATTTTGGTGTTATTAAACTGGCATTATTTGCCGACAAAGCCCCTGCAACAGTAGAAAACTTCCTGAACTATGTAAAAGAAGGTTTTTACGACAACACCATTTTTCACCGTGTGATCAATGGCTTTATGATCCAGGGCGGTGGTTTCACTCCTGATATGGAACAAAAAGAAACAGGCAAAACCATTAAAAACGAAGCCAATAACAAAGTGTCCAATAAAACCGGCACTATAGCTATGGCCCGCACCAGCGATCCACATTCTGCTACCTGTCAGTTTTTTATTAACGTCGCCAACAACGACTTTTTAGATTTCAGCTCAGAAAGCTCACAAGGCTGGGGTTACTGTGTCTTTGGTGAAGTGGTCGAAGGCATGGATGTAGTGAATAAAATCAAAACTGTGTCTACAGGACGCAAGTTTGGTCATGCTGACGTACCAAACGATGTTGTGATCATCGAAAAAGCAGAAATCCATGGCTAAAGGCCACAGCCTTTTTATTGCCGATCTGCATTTAAGCGAACAACGCCCGGATATTACCGCGGCGTTTTTGCTTTTTTTACAGCAAAAAGCAGTTAATGCGGATGCCCTGTATATTCTGGGCGATTTGTTTGAAGTCTGGATTGGTGATGATAACCCCTCACCTTTACTGACTGAAGTTGCAACGGCCATCAAAGTTTTAGCCGACAGCTCTGTGCCAGTTTATTTTTGCCATGGCAACCGCGACTTTTTGCTCGGTAACACCTTTGCGACACGTTCTGGCATGCAGTTGCTTGCACCTCTGACTGTGGTTGATTTATACGGCAATCCAACCTTGCTGATGCATGGTGATTCGCTTTGCACCCTGGATATTGGTTATCAGAAATTTCGCGCCTGGTGGGATCAAAAATGGTGGCAAAAGTTAATCTTGTCCCTGCCCTTATGGTACCGGCAACATCTGGCCCGTAAAGCGCGCCGGGTCAGTGCTATGGATAAAAAAGGCAAAACCTCTGACATTATGGATGTAACACCGGATGAAGTGCCTAAAGTTATGGCTCAGCATCAGGTGCGGCATTTAATTCATGGTCATACCCACAGACCTGCGGTGCATCAGCTGGAGCTGGCAGATGGCAGCACAGCACAACGTTATGTGTTAGGCGACTGGTATAGCCAGAGCTCTTATCTGGATGTGTCAGCGGATGGCTGGCAACTGCACTTTAACGCCCTTTCACCCGCTTGATCCTGAGATTTTTATGAGCTTTACCGAATTACTCCAGCCCATTCAGCAGTTTTTACAGTGCGAAACACCGGACTCCTGGCTAATCGAAGCGCAGAAACCAGAGCGGCTGGCAGTGCTGCTGCAGGATCACTTGATCTGTGAACTCAAAGCCGCACAAACCGCTATGTATCTGCTGCGCCGTTATGCCTGTGATAAAGACAGCTCTTTAACCTTACTGAACTGGCTGAAACCTTTTGAAGACTTCGCTTATCGGTTTGACGGAGATATTCAGGGCTTAAAACAGGCTGAAAAACTCAACAAAAGCATTATTGGCCGTTCTGACTTTGCCCATTCCGACCGTATTATCGACCGCATGGTGTTGTTAATACGCGAAGAATTACATCATTTTTGTCAGGTGCTGGAAATTATGCACTCTCGTGGCATTCCTTACGAAAATATCAGCGCCAGCCGTTATGCCAAGACTCTGATCCAAAACTGCAAAACCCATGAGCCACAAATTCTGATTGATAAGCTGATTTGTGGTGCTTATATCGAAGCCCGTTCCTGTGAGCGTTTTGCCAGACTGGCTGAATTTGTGGATCCGGAGTTAGCCAGCTTTTACACCTCCTTGTTACGTTCAGAAGCCCGGCACTTTGCTGATTATCTTGAGCTTGCACAAGTGATATCCAAATCCGATATTACCGAACGGGTACGCTTTTTTGGCAGGCTGGAAGCAGACTTAATTACATCATCAGACCTGGACTTTAAATTTCATAGCGGCGCTCCTGTCACCGCAGTTTAACCCTCAGATTGCACCTTAAAACGCATGGTTCAGCAGGCCTGACACATGCGTTTTTTCCTCTTCAGAGATTTTCCGCCCTAAACTTGACGAACCAGCTTCTATTAGCCATAACAAAGGTAAGGGTTTGTTGTGTGGCCCTGCAATAGACAACGTAGTAGCCAAGGATAACAACTATGATTCTAAATCACTTATGGGGGCTGTATGCCCATCCCAAAGAAGAATGGCATACGATAGACGCACGTCACGAAAGTTTCAGATACAGTTTAATTCACATCCTGCTGGTCGCCTTAATTCCATCCATCTGCGCTTATTATTCGGCGGTGCATATCGGCTGGAGCATTGGCGTAGGTGAACCTATACGGTTAACAGCAGACAGCGCTTTAATGCTTTCTGTCGCCATGTACATTGCCCTGATAGGCGGCGTTTTTGCACTTGCCTATCTGGCGCATTGGATGGCTCATACCTTTGGTTCAGAACCCACTTATACCCAAACACTGGAGTTAGCCTCTTATACTTCAACACCGCTTTTTATGGTGGGTTTTGCGGCTTTGTACCCTGAGCTTTGGTTTGTAATGCTGGTGGGTTTAGCAGGCTTAACTTATTCGGTCTATTTGCTCTATGTAGGCGTGCCTATCCTGATGCATATCCCTGAGGAACGTGGCTTTATTTACGCCAGTTCAGTGGTTACCACAGGCTTGATTCTGCTGGTCTGTGTGATGACAGCCACAGCTATTTTATGGAGCTCTGGTTTCGGCCCTGCGTTTACGCATTAGCTGCTTTTAGATACTCATTTTAGAAAACAAAAGGGGCCAGTTAGAACATGGCCCCTTTTTAATTTCACAGTATTGGCTCAGACCAATCAATTGCCTTCGTTATGCAATTCCAGGCTGGCTGACAATTCAGCTTCTTTTTTCTTTTTTGCCGCTTCGTTACGTTGTGCATCCAGACGATTCAGATAGGCCTGATCGATGTCATTAGTCACGTAAACACCATCAAACACCGATGTCTCGAAACGTTTCAGTTCCGGATTTTCTGAGCGCACAGCATCGACTAAGTCGTCCAGCGACTGGAAAATCAAGCCATCAGCGCCAATGATTTTACAGATGCTGTCCACATCATGACCATGCGCAATCAGCTCGTTGGCAGACGGCATGTCAATACCGTAGACGTTCGGGAAACGAATTTCCGGAGCGGCAGAAGCGAAATATACTTTTTTCGCACCAGCTTCACGCGCCATATCGATGATTTGCTGTGACGTAGTACCACGTACTATAGAGTCATCCACCAGCAAGACGTTTTTGCCTTTGAATTCCTGCCAAATAGCGTTCAGTTTACGTTTGACTGACTTTTTACGCTCCCCTTGACCAGGCATAATAAAAGTACGGCCAATGTAACGGTTTTTCACATAACCCTGACGGTATGGCAGACCTAACTCATGCGCAATTTGCAAAGCAGCATCGTTACTGGTTTCAGGAATAGGAATGACCACATCAATATCTAAATGCGCCCATTCTTTTTTGATTTTTTCGCCCAGCTTTTTACCCATAGCCACACGGGATGCATACACAGACACATTGTCTATGGTGGAGTCGGGGCGGGCAAAATACACATATTCAAAAATACATGGGGCATAACTTGGGTTTTCCGCACATTGCTGGCTGAACAGCTCACCGTCTTCTGTGATATACACAGCTTCACCAGGAGCGACATCACGCAGCACAGTAAAA
The DNA here is from genome assembly GCA_946482615.1 of uncultured Chromatiaceae bacterium. The sequence continues at coordinate 6,532 of CAMLSF010000093.1, forward strand.
CCATCCGCATCTAAGGCTACGCTTTCAGAGGCCACCATATACTCAGTGCCAAGCACAGTTTCGCGTTTACCCATCACTAAAGGACGGATGCCGTTTGGATCACGAAACGCCACTAAACCATGACCAATGACAACAGCCACCACTGCATAACCACCGCGGATTTTGCGGTGTAAATTAGTGACGGCGCCAAAAATATGGTCAGGGTTTACATGCATATCGGCATGAATATCCAGCTCGTGGGCAAAAGCGTTTAACAGCGCTTCTGAGTCTGAGTTGGTATTGACATGACGACGGGCTGTACGGAATAACTCGTCTTTTAATTCTTCAGAGTTGGTCAGGTTACCATTGTGCGCCAGGGCTATACCAAAAGGGCTATTGGTATAAAACGGCTGAGCTTCGGCCGTACTGGCAGAACCCGCTGTTGGGTAACGCACATGGCCTATGCCCATATTGCCAGACAAACGCTGCATATGGCGGGCTTCAAATACGTCTTTCACTAAGCCATTGGCTTTGCGCAGGCGCAAGGTTTTGTTGTCTACTGTCACTATGCCGGCGGCATCCTGACCACGGTGCTGCAACACAGTTAAACCGTCGTACAACGCCTGATTGACCGGATACTTACCTACGATTCCAACAATACCACACATCGATTATTTCCTCGCCACGCTTAGGGTCGCTGCATAAAACTGGAATGGGTTTTGATGTACTCAAAAAACCATTCAATGATAAAACCAAACTCGGGTATTAACTTAGACGCCTGCCACCAGTCGCTTTGATCTGCGCCGGTAAATGCATCCAGAAAAAATAACAATGCGCTGACCACCAGTACCCCACGCAGAGCACCAAAAATCAGGCCAAGTAATCGGTCGGTGCCGGATAAACCTGTTGATTCAACCAAACGGCCAATCAGGTAATTCACTAAGGCACCAAGAATAAGAGTAGAAACAAAAAGAACAGCTATTGAAACCGCATTACGCACCAGCGCGTCCTGCAATTCAGTAAAATAAGTAGCCAGATAGGGGTAATAATAACTGGCAACAAAAAAGGCCAGTATCCAGATAATCAGAGAAACCGCTTCTTTGGCAAATCCTCTGACCAGACTGATCACAGTCGACAGGGAGATAATTGCCAGAATGGCATAATCAATCCAAACCATTTGCTACCAAAGGACGCTTAAGGACGGCGCGCATTCTACCAAAACACGCGCCTGAACACCTAATTATTTTCGATAGGTTTAAAAGCTGTCAGCTTCAGACCTGCTGTTCCGGTCAATTGCTGCAGTTGCGGCAGTTTCTGTTCCAGACGGTCTTTTTTCAGCTCAGGCCCCACCACGACGCTGACCATAGACTGGCCCTGCGCATTGGTGGTTGAACGGGTAAAAGTGGTAAAACCCGCTTCTTTTAATTTGGCCACTAACGCAGTGGCGTTTTCGGTTTTGCTGAAACTGCCTACCCGCACTATCCAGGCCGTTTCATTCAGTGCCGGGTTGCCTTTAGGTTCAACTGGCTTTTCTGTAACAGGCTTCTCTGTAGCAGGAGTAACAGCAGCTGCAGTTGCATTCTGTGTGGTGCTATCTGTTACAGGCACAGGAGCTAAAGGATTTTCGGTCGGCACTGGAATTGGATCTGTGGTTGCACCTTCAGTGGTTTGCGCCACCATAGCTGCACTGTCTGTCGACGCTTCACTGCCCGGAGCTCCAGCTGTTACCTCTGCAAAACTATTATCCGGCAGACCAGCGTCAGCAGCAGGCTCATTGACTGGGGTTGCCAGTAATTCCTGCTGTTTCTCCGCTAACTGCTGTTTCGTAAATACCTGTTCCTGTTGCACTGTGGCAAATTCCGGACGCTCCGGAATAGCTTTAAATTCATCTTTGACCACCTGTTTTTGCCCATCCAGCAAATCAGGTAAAAAAACTATGGCGGCAATAATTAAAATGCTGCTGCCAATTAAGCGATTTTTAAAGGCGCTGGTCATACATCTGTCTCCTTTTGCAGCGCTAAAACTGCCGACACTGTAACAAAAGAGCCGAAAATCACCAATAAATCATTAGGCTGCATGGATAACAGCGCTTGTTGGTAAGCCGACTCTAAATCTGAATAACAGCAATAACTGCTTTGTGCTGGCAACTGCTCAAGTAACATGCTGGCCTGTGCCCCCCGAGCGCCTGGCAAATCGACCAGATGCCACTGATCAGCCATAGTATGGAAAGGTGCCAGACTGTGTTGAATATCTTTATCTTTAAGCATTCCCACCAGCAGATGCACCCGAGCATAACGCTCTTTGATGAACTTCAGCTGAGCCGCCAGATAAGCGGCAGACTGCGGATTGTGTGCTACATCCAATAAAATACCAGGGGTTTTACTCAGCCACTGCATACGTCCGGGCAGACTTAGAGTGGACAATACCTCTGTAGCCTGTTGCTTCGAAGGCAATAAAGCTAATGCTTCCAGTGCAGTCAGAGCTGTCGCAATATTTTGCAGCGGTACTGCGGTCAGAGGTAACCCGTCCAAACTGCTATGCACACCTTGCCAGCTGAAGCTTTCGTCTGTGACGCTGAACTTATAATCCGTATTGATACAAAGCAGTTTGGCCTGAATGTCCTGACTGTATTTTACTACCGACTGCGGAATATCAGTCTCGCCTATTACAGCGGGTTTACCTGCACGAAACACACCGGCTTTTTCGCGGCCAATACTTTCCCGGTCTGGCCCTAAATAATCCTGATGGTCTAAATCCACTGTGGTCAGAATACTTAAATCCGGCTCGATGATATTGGTCGCATCCAGACGCCCGCCTAAACCTACTTCAATCAGGCAGATGTCCGGTTGTTGTTGTTTTAAAATATAAAAAGACGCCAGTGTGGTGAACTCAAAGTAAGTGAGCTCTATGTCACCACGCAGCTGTTCGATAAAGCTAAAAGCCTGACACCAAAGCGCATCGGCGACATCCTCACCCTCGATGCGTAAGCGCTCGTTAAACTGAAGCAAATGAGGAGAGCTATAAACCCCCACAGTCAAACCCTTTACAGCGCAGAGCTGTTCCAGCGTGCGGGCTGTGGTGCCTTTGCCGTTGGTACCGGCGATCAGAATTTTTTTCCCGGGCAGCAGATGCAAATCGGCACGTTGTGCAATCTTCAGCACCCGTCCAAGCCCAAGTTCAATCTGATGTTGCGGATGTTTTTGTTCTATATAACAAAGCCAATCCGTCAGCGTCTGACAGGATTGGCTTGCAGGCGATAAAAAATTGGTCATAACACCTTATTAGGCGACGCGGTGTTCCTTGGCAGGAGCTGGCCATCGCATGAATTTAGCCACAAGTCGGGCAATTGTATCGCGCATTTGGCGGCGGTCAACAATCATGTCGATAGCACCGTGTTCCAGCAGGAATTCACTGCGCTGGAAACCTTCAGGTAATTTTTCCCGTACTGTCTGTTCAATCACACGGGGACCGGCAAAACCGATCAATGCTCTTGGCTCACCAATGTTTAAGTCACCTAACATAGCAAGACTGGCAGAGACACCACCCATAGTAGGGTCGGTCAGTACAGAAATATAAGGTAAACCTGCTTCACTCAGTTTGGCTAAAGCCGCGCTGGTTTTGGCCATTTGCATCAAAGACAATAAAGCTTCCTGCATACGGGCGCCACCACTGGCAGAAAAACAGATAAAAGGCACTTTATTTTCAAGGGCGTATTCAACACCTTTGACAAACTTAGCACCTACTACGGACGCCATAGAGCCGCCCATAAAAGCAAATTCAAAGGATGCCACAACCACAGGCATACCCAATAAAGTGCCACGCATCACCACCATGGCGTCTTTTTCGTTGGTTTCTTTTTGCGCTGCAACAATACGGTCTTTGTATTTTTTACTGTCTTTAAACTTCAGCAGATCCTGAGGTTCCAGCTCCGTTGCCAGCTCCACCATACTGCCTGTATCAAGGAAACTGTTTAGCCTGTCTCTGGCACTGATACGCATATGGTTGTCACATTTTGGACAAACCCCTAAGTTCCGATCCAGTTCTGCCTTGTACAATACAGCGTCACAAGAGGTACATTTAGTCCAGACCCCTTCCGGAATATTACGACGGGATGAAGACGAAGTTCTGGGCAGAATTTTTTCTAACCAACTCATAGTTGTTCCTTGGTATCGCAGCAGGGCTCGAGCCCAAACTTAAGTTTATTGTGTAAAAAAGCGCCGATCATGCGGCTAACGGCGCTTATTAAAGCACAAAGCTATGATAGAACCTATAGCTAACTGGTCGTAGTAGTTAGCATAAAGTATCAGGCAGGAAGAGTGGGCCCAGTGGCATTTTCGGAATGCCAAAGTGTTCAGGGTAGTCCACATCCACCAGATACAAGCCTTCGGCTTTGGCCGTTGCTGCAGCTAAAGTCCTGTCTTTCGCCGCCAGCAACTGGGCAATCCAGTCTGGCTCTTTTAGGCCCATCCCGACCTGTAACAGGCTACCGGTGATATTACGCACCATATGATGCAAAAAGGCGTTTGCCTTAATATCCAGCACAATAAACTGCCCTACCCGGCTTAAATGCAGATGCATCAGGTTGCGAAAGGGGCTGTGCGATTGACACTGGATAGCACGAAAGGAGCTGAAATCATTTTCTCCCAGCAGATGGACAGCAGCTTGTTGCATCAGTTCAATGTTTAATTCCTGATGATAGTGACTTAAACCAGCCCCCAGAATGGCAGGTCTGAACTTATTGTTAAAAATCACATAACGGTAACGACGGGCTGTGGCAGAAAAACGGGCATGAAAATCATCTGAAACTTGTTTGGCCCAGCGCACAGCTATGCCATCAGGCAAGTTAGAATTCGCGCCCATGATCCAGGCCCGCATATCGCGGTCAGCATCGGTATCAAAATGCACCACCTGCCCCGTCGCATGGACACCGGCATCAGTGCGGCCAGCACAAAATAATTCGACAGATGTGTTAGCCACTTTGGATAAAGCGGCTTCCAGATGACCTTGCACACTTGGCACTTCGCGTTGCCTCTGCCAGCCAAATAAACCTACACCGTTGTATTCAATACCTAACGCAATTCGCATTCTGACTCCCATCACTTAGGGGCGGAAGTATATACCCAAGTGGCTTCGAGATGCGAGTTTCAGAGCTGCAGGGCATTATAAATACAGGAGAATTATCAGGTTTTATGGCTGCATGATAAGGTGACAGAATTCAACACTTGAAGGTCAGAGCCAAGGCTCTGACCTTTGATTTACAGCTGATCTTTTAAGCTTTGTGCTTCTTGTTTGATATGCTCAGGGGCGGCAGAACTCAGTACTTTGTCAATCAGGTGTTCTGCACCATCCTGCTCACCAATTTCGATATAAGCCCGGATTAAATCCAGATCGGCGGCAAAGCCCTGCTCAGCCGGATCCAATTCTGGTTCATGCTGGGCAGCGATAAAATCCTGATAATCTTCCAGTCCGACATCCATAGTGCGCACTGAGTTCTGATTAAGCTGTGGCTCGTCTTCAGAATCATCCAACAGCCGGTCCAGCGCCAGTAAAGAAAGTTCCAGCTCATCGGATTGAATTTGTTCAGCTCCTGGAGGCTGTTCCTGCTCAGTAAATTCTGTTGCCGTATCAATACCACTTGTACTCTGTTTATTTGGATTAAACTCAGATGTATCAAGCTCAACCGGATTTAATTCAGCGAGTACGGCATCCGCTATCTGCTCATCTGCAAGTCTTATTTCAGTATCGTCCTGAGCATAGTCGGCCAGCAAAGCATCAAAATCAGTTCCTTCCAAAGCATCAAGTTCAGCTGAGATGTCTTCATTGGCCTGTTGTGTAGCAGCAAGATCCAGTGCTGAGACCCTAACATTCTGAACCTGGTCGTCATCCAACTCGTCCTCTGTCTCCTCAGCAGATACAGCGTCATCAGAGAACTCCAGATCCGGGTATTCTTCCAGTACTTTACTAGGGTTCTCTACAGACAAGGTTGCAGCAGATACGCGGCTGACGCTTAGGTCTTCCAACTGCTCCAGGTCATCAGGCACCGACTCAATAAATCCGGTGTCCACCGCCTGTTCAGTAAGTTCCTGCCATGCCTCACTGGATTCAACGTCCGTCAGTTGTTCTGTTGCCTCAGGCTCCACATCCTCTGCCAGCGCCGTTAACTCAGGGTGATCGGCATGAAAATGAGCAGGCATATCCACAGGTGTTTGCTGTTTGATCTCGTCCGACAGCAATAAAGCAACGTCATCAGGGCTGAGCGGATAATCATCTTCATCAAATTCCAGACTGGTGTCTGTGGATAGTGTTGTATCTGGTACAGGAGTCAGCTCCTCAGGCCAGTCAGCAGTACCGTCCAGCAAAGCGTCAATATCAATATCACCATCTTCTTCTGCCGACAGTGACGAGGGAGTGGTCAACTCTTCGTCGGCAAGTGACTCTGCAAATTCATCCAGTTCTGAACTGTCAAAATGTGGTTGTTCTGGTTTTACATCCACTAAGTCGTCTGCAGCAGTCTCGGCTTTAGCCTCAGATAGATGATCCGAAACGACTTCAGCTTCCGGAGCCTCTGCAGTGACCACCAACTCATCAAGCAGTGAATCAAAGTCGACTTCTTCAACTTCTTCTATTTCGTCAAGATTGAACTCATCCTTAGGGTCTGGAGCCGTACTTGTTACAAATTCAGTGTCTGGTTCGTCCAGCTCAATTTCTTCAATCAACTCATCCTGATCGTCTGGCGCCTGTTCTGTTTGTTTTTGCTTCTGTTCTTCAGCCAACTGCTCAGCAACAGCCCTGGCAAAGACATCTTCTGTATCATCCAGCTCCGGTTCTTCATCAAACAACGCTGATAAATCAGCTCCAGATAAAATATTGTTTGGATCAAAATCTTTCTCTGCTTTGATCGGTTGGTCCAGCAGATCATCCAGCAACTCATCATCCATTGAACTGGCATCAAGTAAGTCTTTGCTATCGAGTAAATCATCATCATTCATCAGAATGTCGTCAAACTCGTCAGCTCTGGTATCCAACAGCATATCGTCATGTAAATCAATAGGTTCGTCATCCAGACGTATACCTTTACTGCTGGTGTCCAACAAAGACTCATCCAGCGTCATCAGGCTGCTTTCATCAAAATCCAGGCTTTCATCCAAAGGAGGAAGTGGCGATCGATATCCCGACTCCTGCTGAGGTACAGCTGTGGCTGCACTGACGATTTGTTCCGACTTTCTGGTGCGGCGTTTAATCCACCCTAGTACCGCAAACAACACAAACAAAGTGGGTAACGTAGCCAAAAGGATCCAGGTCAGACTGCTGGAGGAAATATTTTGCCACAGCTCGGCAAAATTCGTCCCTTGCTGCTCCCGTTCGATCTGCGCTTTTTGTTGCGCCAGCATTTCGGCCTGCTGTGCAACCAGTAACTGCAACTGCTGCTGAATTTCGCTGTCTTTATCCACCTGAGATTTCATCAACAGCATTTGATCAGCCAATTGATCCAGCTTTTCTTTTAGTGCTGTATTGTCTGCCAATACAGCTTCAACCGTCACTTTTGATTCATCCAGCTTTTTTTGCAAATCAAGCAGCTGCCCTTGTTGTTGTCCTTCAACACGGATCAGCTCCTTTTTAATTTCTTGTTTGGCTTTATCCACATCTTTTTGTTGGGCCGTATTGACACCTTGCTTAACTTTGGCCGCAGCTGCAGCCCGCACTCTGTCAGCCCAGATCCGATCATCTTCTTCCGATTTGCGCTGAGCATCCACAGCGTCAACCTGAAGTATTTCGTCTACGTTAGGAATAGCTAAAAATGATCCGACATTCAGATGGTTAAAGTTGTCATCAAGAAATGATTGTGGGTTTTTCAGGTAGATGGCATACATCACCTGATAAATATTTAAACCTGGATGAGGCCGGACTTCTTCAGCAATACGCCATAAGGTATCGTTTGGAGTTAAAGGCCCCACCCTGCTGCGATCCGGATTTTCGGTGCTTTTAGGGCCCTTCAGACGAACAGTAGTTTCCGCAGTAGCGTTAACACTGCAGATCTGCAATAAAATACTAAAAATGAGAAGCCCAACTAAACGCATTGATGATCCCTTAAGGCCGGAGATTATTTTTTTCTGACACAAAAACACTGCAAGCATCGTTCCATAATCGAATAGTAAACCAGAAGGATGCCACTGGCTACGCTTAAACAAAATCTGCGTCTCTTGGTATCGGCTAAAGGATCCATTGCTTTAGAAACAACAAAGGCTCCATCAGGAGCCTTTGTTTAATCATTGACCCTGTGTTACAGGTAGTCGCGGATTAAATGCTCAGCGATCTGAATACTGTTGGTGGCAGCCCCTTTACGGATATTGTCCGCGACAACCCATAAGTTAATGCCATTTTCATGAGAAAAATCCTGACGGATACGACCCACAAACACATCATCCTGACCTGCTGCATTGCCAACCTGAGTCGGATAATCCGCATTGTCTTCCATCAGTGTTACACCAGGCGCATTGGCCAACAAGGCTTTGACCTGCTCCACACTGATGGGCATACGGGTTTCCAGATGCACAGCTTCAGCATGACCGTAAAACACTGGTACACGCACTGCAGTGGCGTTGACCGAAATGCTGGCATCCCCCATAATTTTTTGGGTTTCCCAATGCATTTTCATTTCTTCTTTGGTGTAACCGTTATCCAAAAATACGTCAATTTGTGGGATACAGTTAAAGGCGATCTGACGGGCAAACTTGCCACCTTCGTCCACCGGACGACCATTGAGCAACTGGGCGGTTTCTTTGGCTAAAGCTTCGACCCCTTGTTGACCCGCACCAGCAACCGACTGATAAGTGGCCACATTAATACGGCTGATCCCTACCGCATCATGAATAGGCTTTAAGGCCACCAGCATCTGAATCGTAGAGCAGTTTGGGTTGGCAATGATATTGCGGTTACGGAATTCAGCAATAGCGTGCGCGTTAACTTCAGGCACTACTAAAGGAATATCGGCTTCGTAACGGAAATGCGAGGTGTTGTCTATCACCACACAACCAGCTTCGGCCGCCCGGGGAGCATAGACAGCAGACACACTGCCACCCGCTGAAAACAAACCAATCTGCACCTTAGTCCAATCAAAGGTCTCAGCATCCAGTACTTCGATTTGTTTACCCTTAAAGGAGATAAAGCCACCGGCTGAGCGGCTGCTGGCTAAAGGATAAAGTTTATTTACCGGAAAATCGCGCTGTTCTAAAATTTCAATTAAATGCTGGCCTACTAAACCTGTAGCACCTAACACAGCGACGTCGTATTGCTGAGCCATGGTTATTCCCCTCTGATTACTGGCTGCT
>CAMLSF010000094.1 GCA_946482615.1 uncultured Chromatiaceae bacterium
TTAAGCTTTTTGGCTGGCGACCCAGTTTTTCACTTTGCTGTCCAGCACCGACATAGGCACAGCGCCGCCTAACAACACCAAATCATGGAAGGCTTTGATATCAAATTTGTCGCCTAACTGCTCTTTGGCATAAGAGCGCAGTTCTACAATTTTCAGCATACCCAGCTTGTAACCTAAAGCCTGACCTGGCCATGCCATATAACGCTCTATTTCTGACACCACATCAGATTCAGTGGTACCTGTGGTTTCTGCCATATAACGGATGGCTTGTTCGCGGGTCCATTTTTTCGCGTGCAGGCCTGTATCGACCACCAAACGTACAGAGCGGAATAACTCAGCTTTTAACCGGCCTAAATCGCTAAAAGGATCCTCTTTGTACATGCCCATTTCTTTTGCCACCAGCTCTGAATACAAAGCCCAGCCTTCAACATAACTGTTGTAAGGCGCAACACGGCGCAGCAAAGGCAAATGTTCCTGAGCTAAATTCAGCGCAACCTGCCAGTGGTGGCCCGGATTGGCTTCATGGTAGGTCAGGGTTTTTAAATCAAATTTGGCATTGGCTTTGATATCGCGCAGGTTAATCCAGTAAATACCAGGTTTGCTGCCATCAATAGCGGGCGACGTGTATTGGCCACCAGCGGCGCTGTCCTGAATTTCGACCGGAATACGGCGCACTTCCACCGGGTAAGGTGGTTGAGTGGCAAAAAGCTCCGGCATCCGCAGATTAATTTCAGCTATGTATGTGTTTAAATCATCCAGTATTTGCTGACGGCCGGCGTCCGAGTCTTCATATAAAAATCTCTTTTCGTTATTCAGCGCTGTCATACGAGCGCCAACAGTGCCGTCTTTATAACCCTGGGCTTTTAAGATACTGTCCATTTCCTGACTGATACGGGCCACTTCATCCAAACCTGTCTGATGAATTTGCTCTGGTGTCAGGTTAGTATCTCCCAGTTGTTTCACTGACCAGGCATAAAACTTATCACCATCAGGTTGTGCCCAAATGCCGGATTCAGCGCGGGCTTTTGGCAGTTCAGCCCGCACTGTGGCAGCGAGTTGCTGATAACCCGTCTGCACCTGCTTTTGGACTAAAAGAGCGGCGGAGCTCAGATACTGCTGTTTTGCATCTGCAGTTAAGTCTTTCAGGCCATCCAGTTTTTTCGCAAAGTCTTTGTACAATACATGTTCTGTGGCTTCACCGCCGGCATAACCATCTAAAATAGCGAGTGATTTTTCCAGCAGTACTTTAGGGGCTATCCAGAGCGTCGCAGCATCTGAAACAAAACGTTGCTCAACTGCTTTTAATGCTGTGCCAAATTTTTCGAGCCGGCTTAAGTAGTTTTTGGCATCCTGCTCAGTGTGGATGGGATGCGAATTTTGCAAAGCGCCGGCCATATCTATAGTAGGGCCATTAATTTGATTCACCACAAAAGCTGAGTGTCCCATCCAGGAGTCGATATACCCCTGGGGGAAATCCGGGCTGCCAGCGTAATACTGCATAATATTGAGCATCACAGCCTGATTTTCGGCGGCAACAGCGTCTGTAGGCACGGGTAAAGCCGCCAACTGAGTTATCACTGCATTCAGTTGTTTGCGAAGTTGTGCTTCTGCTTCTGCACTGTAATTTTCCAGCTCAGTGGTAAAGGCTTTACCTACCACCTCTTCCGATAAACCTAAAGCCGAGGCATTTAAAGCGCGGGCCTGAAACAGTAGTTGGGTGGCTTGCTGGTACAACTGCTCAGCGGTTTGAGTGGCAGGGGAAACCGCTTTGGTTACTGTGCTTGATTCAACTGGGGTTGGGGCATCGTTACAGCTGGCGAGGAACAGGCCGCTGATAGCCAGAGCAACTAAAGAGAGACGCATAGTTTTTCCTTTTGGATGTGGTTGCGTAAAGTGGGGCTTAGCCCCGGGTATCCTGGTGTTGCAGGAATGGCGCAGTCAACAAAGCTGCAGCTTCAGGTACGACGGGTATATCTTACGCTTTGATTTAGGGCTGTGCAGCAGGCATTTGCGGTAAAACAAAGTAAAAATTAGCTTATTCGCGGTATACTTAGCCATCTTTTATCAGCACCACCACCAGCTCTGAGTGATTGACTAAGCCTATGATTGAAAAAAACACACCTGCTTTTTACGCCGCCAGTTTTGCGCTTTGTCTGGCTGCTGTATTTGTGTTTGCCAATCTGCATATGCTGCAACCTTTATTACCGCTGTTAAGCCGTGAATTTCAACTGACACCATTACAAACCAGCTGGAGTTATGCCATAGGCACCCTGGCGTTAGGTTTATCTTTGCTGGTGTATGGCGCTTTGTCGGATGCGTACGGTCGTCGTACTTTATTGCTCTGGAGTCTGGCGGGGATGGCACTGAGTACCCTGGCGCTGACTCAGGTCGAATCCTATCACTCGCTATTAGTGTTGCGGGCTTTGCAGGGCTTTTGTTTAGGTGGCCTGCCTGCTATTGCCATCGCTTATATGGGCGAAGAATTCAGTAAAACCGCCATGGTGGTGGCTGTGGGCTACTACATTAGCGCCAATTCCCTGGGGGGCATCAGCGGGCGTTTATTGTCAGGCTGGTTTGCTGAACTCAATCACTGGCAATGGGTATTCTGGCCTATGGGACTGGGCAGTGTGCTTTGTACTTATCTGGTCTGGCGTTATTTACCCAAATCCAGTTATTTCCAGAAACAACCCTTTCAGCTACAACAAGCCATGGCGGACAACTGGTTTCATTTGCGTCAAAAAACCTTATTGCTGACTTATCTGATTGGTGGCCTTAACTTTTTTATCTTTTTAAATCAGTACACTTTTGTCGCTTTCCGCTTGTCCGATAAACCTTATGGCTTATCAAGCGGCTGGATAGGCTTGTTATTTGTCACTTATTTAACCGGTACTGTGGGCTCTGCTATTTCCGGCAAAGTAGGGCAGCGTATTCATCCGGCTTTGGGTATGGCTTTGGGTATTGTCATTATGATGCTGGGCACTGTACTGACGTTATTTGCGGCTTTGCCTCTGATCGTCAGCGGCTTTTTTATCAGTGCTTTTGGTTTTTTCCTTTGCCATTCACTAGCCAGCAGCTGGGTCAATCAACAGGCGGTGAAGGCTAAAGCCAGCGCCAGCGCTTTGTATCTGGTGTTTTATTATTTAGGCGCCAGTTCAGGCGGTTTGTATTTGTCACCCTTCTGGCAGCAGTGGGGCTGGAATGGGGTAGTGCTGGGCTCTTTGCTGATGTTTACACTGACTTTGTTGCTCAGCCTTTGGTTAAAACGTAGCGCTATAAAATAAGTTGTCACAGCGTTGTTTTGCTTGTTAACATTAATCCATTGCCACTTCGAGTACCGCCGACATGAACAACTAAATTCCCGAAAATTTGTAGTCGTTATTTTACAAATCATCAGGAATGCTGTTGTTTAACAGGTGCTTATCATTTTGTTTTATTGTCTGTGAACACAGTATTCCTGTATTTCAGGAGTCTGTATGTCTGAATTATCTACTGTATTGTTATGTCGACAGTTTCACTGGACCCATCCTGGTCTTGAGCTATTACACCCGGCTATTGATCTGCAACTTCAGGACAAAGCCCAGGCTTTGGTGGGCTTAAATGGTTGTGGTAAATCCTTATTTCTACGTTGTTTAGCAGGTCTGGAACCCGCTCTGGCGTACAGGGGGGAACTACTTTGGTTGCGGCCATTTTATTATTTATCACAGCATGAAACGGCTCTGAACCAAAGTATCTGCCGTTATCTGGGGTTAGAGGCTTTGTTTGAAGCATTAGATCGCGTAGAGGCTGGTAGTGTGGATCAGGCCGATTTTGATTGTATTGGCGAGCGTTGGTTGGCCAAAGCAGAGCTTCTCCACTGGCTGCAGGAGTTAAATCTGCCCACAGAGCCTGGGTTACCACTTTGTGCTCTGAGTGGTGGCCAACTGATGAAATTGCGGCTGGCCAAAGCCTTTGCCACAGGTCAGTTTTTGCTGCTGGATGAAGTCTCCAATCATCTGGATCAACAAGGACGTTTATGGCTCCATCATCAGTTAAAACAATACAGGGCTGGGTATTTGCTGGTAAGTCATGATGTGGAGTTATTGTCGACTGTAGACTGTATTTATCAATTGTCTCCGTTAGGACTGGAAAAATATCAGGGCAACTACCAGCAGTTTTTGCAGCAAAGCCAAAGACAACAGCAGCAGTTGCATCAGCAAAATGACAAGTTAAAGAAACAACAACGTGCTCAGCAACAGCAGCAACAACTATTGCTTGAGCAACAGCAGCAAAAACATCAGCAAGCCAAAAAGCATAAAACCCAGGTTAATCAGGCGGCGATTTTACTGGGCAGCAAAGCTCAGCAGGCTGAACAAAGTCGTGGTCGATTGCAACTGCAGGTGCAGGCTCAGCAACAGGAGTTAAGTCTCCAGCGTCAACAGCTGCAAAGATTACTGGATTATCGCGACAGACCAACATTGCCTCCTGTTGCTGCAGCAAAAGTTTGCAGTGGTCCAGTGCTTTATTGTGACAGCCTGGTTTTACCTTATGGCACAACAGCACCTCTGTCTTTCCAGCTTTACCTGCAGCAACGTTGTGTTGTCGCTGGAGGCAATGGCAGTGGCAAGTCGACCTTACTAAAAGTGTTGGCAGGTTATATTCAGCCTAAACATGGTGTAGTGCACGTGAAGCAACAGCCTTGGTATTTGGATCAGCATTTATCTTTACTGGATGATTTTCCTTGTGCTATTGAGGCCATCAGAGCGCTGACTCTGTTGCGGCAGGAGTCGCAGATCCGAACTGCTTTGTCTGGCATAGGCCTTGGTACTGAACGTCTGATGTTGCCAACACCACAACTCAGCGGTGGAGAGCGGATGAAGTTGGTATTACTGATCCTGGCGTTGCAGCCTTATGCGCATTTTTTGCTATTGGATGAGCCGGATAATCATCTGGATTTTCAGGCTCTGGCGATGCTGCAAAGCTTTTTGCAGAATTATCCGTCAGGTTTTATCCTGGTCACTCATAAAGAAGCTCAATGGCAGCAGCTTGAGTTCTCTGCTTTGGTAAGACTGGATTAATCCAGTCTCTTCCAGACTTCTTCAATGTGCATTCCATCTTCCATACCGCTGTGATGCCAGAGATCACCTTGCACTTTGGCTTTAAATTCATAGGTTTTATTGAGCATCGAAGCCACTGAACCTGTTTGCGGTGTTTCGTGATAGGAATCGCCCTGAAGCTGATAAGTGCCTGTTAAGGCACTGCTGAAACTGCCGTCTTTATGGACAGTAACAAAGCTAAAATGGCTTTTAGATAAAACTTTGACCGCCTTCAGATCCTGATCAGACAACTTAATTACAGTGCCATCTGCTTTGGTATAGACCGCAGACTGTAAAGCCCAGCTGCCTTGCAAGGAGCCGGGTTCTGCGGCTTGAACTGATGTGACCAAAAGGCAGAAAACAGCCATAAGGCCTGTAGCTAAGTGTTTCATGGTGAGTCCTTTCTTTAAGGTGTTAAAGCGCTTTACTCTACAACACAAAACTGTATTTGGTAACCCGCTTTAGTCAGAGGGCAAGCTGACGACCTGAACACCACCTTCAGCCAAATCGCCAAGGCTAAACCGGGCCAGCTGAATACGTTTAAGGTGCAGCACTTTAAAACCCAGAGTGCGGCACATGTAGCGGATTTGCCGGTTTAAGCCCTGAGTCAGCACAATTTCAAAACGATCGGAGCTTAGTTGGGTCACCTGACAAGGACGGGATTGATAGCTGTGAGGACCGACTGTCCAGCTGACACCGGACGCCAGTTGGGCTAAAGCCTGTTCTGTCAGGGTTTTATCCACTGTCACCAGATAGGTTTTTTCATGATAAAAATCAGGGTGCAACAGGCGCTGCGCCAGTTCGCCGTCATTGGTTAGCAGCACTAAACCACAGGAGTCTTTATCCAGCCGGCCAACAGGAAACAGTCGCATCGGGAATTGCTGCAGCAGATGGTACAAACTGTCGGCTTTATCCGGATTGAGGTTGCAGTCTATGCCGACAGGTTTATGGTACAACAGATAATGTTTTTCAGGGGGGGCACTAACAGGCTGGCCATCAACCTGAATCGAATCTTCCGCATCAACATGGTCGATATGATTGGCGGGGCGCTGATTCACCAGGACCCGGCCTTCGTCAATCAGCCTTGAAGCGGCTCGTCTTGAACAAAGGCCATGGTCGGCCAGGTATTTGGCTAAACGAATTTTCATCCGCTTTGAGCACTCTCGTTAAGCCGTGGCTTTTGGCTTAGGTTTAAAACGGCGGCGCTGGCCTTTGCCGCTGTTGTGTTCAGCAGCCGGGGTGGCCATATGACCTGCAGCTTGCGTCTGAATACCCGGAGTTTTTGGCGCTTCAAAACGGCGTGCAGGCTTTTGGCCTTGAGCTGGTTTTGCGCCGCTATGGGCTGCCGGCTTGTTGGCCGTATGTTTTGGTTTTGCGTTTTCACCTTGAGGCTTACGCACAGGGCGTGGCGGACGGGGGGCTTTGGCGATAGCCACCATAGCTTCAGGCAAAGGGTTTGGGTTCATGCTCTGGCTTGGCAGTTTAATACCTATTAAACGCTCCACCAGTTTCAGTTGTGGAATTTCATCAGGAGCGACAAAAGACACAGCTAAACCCGATTTACCAGCGCGGCCGGTACGGCCTATACGGTGCACATAATCGGCTGGCGAACGTGGCAATGCAAAGTTCACCACATAAGGTAACTGGGAAATATCTATGCCCCGGGCTGCTACATCTG
Source organism: uncultured Chromatiaceae bacterium (assembly GCA_946482615.1). Next base: position 6,751 of record CAMLSF010000094.1, read on the forward strand.
TTGCAACTAAAACCCGTAACTCATTGGCCTTAAAATCAGCCAAAGCTTTAGTGCGGGCATTCTGACTTTTATTGCCGTGCAAAGCAGCGGATGGAATACCGGCATAAGTCAGCTGTTCGCTTAAACGGTTGGCTTCGTGTTTGGTCGGCATAAAGACCAACACCTGTTGCCAGTTGTTTTCGGTGATCAGTTCACACAAAGCGGCCGTTTTTTGGCCTTTGTTCAGCAAATACACCTGCTGCTCAATTTTTTCGACTGTGGTGTTTTCCGGCGTGACCTGGATCATCAGCGGGTTTTGTAACAGGCCTTTGGTCAGAGATTTAATTTCATCGCTGAAGGTGGCGGAGAACAACAGGTTTTGCCGGACTTTAGGCAGCAGCGCCAGAATTTTTTTCAAATCACGGATAAAGCCCATATCGAGCATACGGTCGGCTTCGTCCAGCACCAGCATTTGTACCTGATCCAGCTTTAAGGCGTTTTGGCTCAGCAAATCCAGTAAACGGCCCGGTGTCGCGGTTAAAATATCCACACCACCACGCAGTGCCATCATTTGTGGGTTAATGCTGACACCACCAAAGACCACATGATGTTTTAATTTAGGGCTTAACTCTTTACCGTATTTCTGAATTTGTTCTTCAATCTGCGCCGCCAGTTCACGGGTTGGCGTTAAAATCAGCGCCTTGACCGGACGAGGCTTCTGGATAGGTTGTGCCGATAAAATCTGCAGTATAGGTAACACAAAGCTGGCAGTTTTGCCTGTGCCGGTTTGAGCGGCTGCCAACAGATCACGGCGCTGTAATACAGCAGGAATGGCCTGTTGCTGAATAGGAGTAGGTTGGGTATAACCGGCCTGATGTACGGCCTCAACTAAAGCAGGGTTTAAACCCAAAGCAGAAAATGACATTAAATTTCTCAAATAAAAGCGCGAACCCCAATTGGCCTGCGCAAAAAGCCGCGCATTGTAACGGGAAAGCGCTGAAGCGACCAGCGCTATTGTTGGTTTTTTGTGCAGTTTGGCAAATTGAGTGAAATTAACTCTGTAATGAGCCGGCAATCAGTCAAAACGCAGTGAAGCCAGTTTACTTAATCCCATAGCGACAGAGCCAAACTGATCACCGCGGATCACCGGCACATCCGGCAATAACTGTTGCAGCATCTGCTGTACACCGGGCACAGCAGAAGCGCCTCCTGTGACAAAAATACTGTCGGGTTTTGCACCGGCACTGTGTACACATTGCTGAATCAACTTACTGATACCGGATAATTCCTGATACAAGGCATCCATCAGTTGTTGTTGCGACAGGTTTTGTAAAAGATTTGGCTCAATACGGTCCAGCACCACATCCACGGCGGCCTGTTCAGTCAGCCCGATTTTGGCTTGCTCAGCTTTTTGATTCAGGTAATAACTTAAATGCTGCTGATAGACCTTTACAAAACGGTTCAGAAGCAGAGGTTCAGCCGCCAAATCTGTTAAATCCAGCAGCTCGTCATAGGTTTTTTCGGCGTAAAACCGCTCCTGGGCATGAATGTCGATAATATTGACTGCATCACTGAACAAAGCACCGGGCAAAGGTTTTCCGTCCAGCGCCAGACTCTGGCGGCCAAAGAGTTTCATCAGGCCATAAATGGTCAGTTTGATATCCATATCGACACCACCAATACGTTTACCGCTGTGGCCTAATAAATCGCTACTGCGGTCAAAGCTCTGGCTATGCTGCGGTCCTAACCGGATCAGGCTGATATCGCTGGTCCCCCCGCCAATGTCGACCACCAGCACCAGTTGTTCTTGTGTTAAATGCCGCTCGTATTCAATAGCTGCGGCGACCGGCTCATAGGCAAAGTCGACTTCTTTAAAACCCACCCGGCTTGCCGCCTGATTTAAAATCGCCAGAGCCCGTTCATCACCCAAAGCTAAATCTATGCCCTGAAAATGGATAGGGCGGCCAAGCAGCACCCGTTCAACGGGATGATCTAATTTTTGCTCTGCACCTTGTTTGATCCGGCTGAGCAACAAAGTCGCTACCTGAGTGTAAATTTCAGTTTGAGCCGGTGTTAAGCGGCTGCCGAGCATCGACTTAGGTGAGCGGATAAAGACGCCACCTAAAGGATCCATGCTGTAGCGTTCGTGTGCGGCTTTACCAACCAGCACTCTGCTGTTTTGTGCTAATAAACGGGTCAGACTGGCCGACAGGTAAGCATCTTCGTCGTCCGGATCACGCTGGCGTTCGATGTACAAAGCCGAACTTAAATAACGGCTGCCGTCCTGCTCCAAAGCGAGTAAATGCGGCTGTTGGTCCAGCATAAAACCTGCGGCACAGTTGGATGTACCAAAATCAACAGCAAGATAAGGAGCAGACATAGGATCACCTGTCAGAAAAAAAGGCCGGCGAGTATAGCTTTATTCAACGGCTTTTCCCACGGTTTTGGCTTCACCAGCAGGCTGTCTGAGCACTTGCAGTAAAAACTCAAGGGCAGGAGGGGATTGGTAAGAGTTATGGTTTGACGGCACAATAATTTCCTGTACGGCTTTACTCTGATGGGCACTGAAAAAAGGCACTACACCATCGCTGATTTGACTACAGCTTTTTTCATCCTGGCAGGATAAAGGCCCATCACTGCCGACAATAGAATACACAGGTCGTTGATATTCCAGTTTATTTAAGCCTTGTAGCAAAGGATGGCGGGGGGATAACACCTGAACTGAGTGAGGGCCGCCACCACCATTGAGGTACTCACGCATCGGCATGGTGATCTTATCCGGCCCCAGTTTCAGGATAAAGTTACTCATCAAGAGGGTGAAATTCTTTGGCAAGTTGATAAACCAGCTGGCTATTTTAGCTATCACAGACTCTGAGGATTCAGAGCCACCATGTGGTGTGTCCAGAAATACGACTTTGTCGATGTAAGGTCTGGCATTAAAAATAAAAATATCTTTGACCTTGTCCATTTCCCGTTGTGCATGTCCCAGCTGTTCAGGGCGTTCTGTAAAACTTAAATCCCAAAGCAGATAGTCTGTATTCTGGATCAGGGTTTTGCTGATCACACCGCCCATACTGTGGCCAACCACCACTATTTCATCCAGTTGCCTTGTACCACCACTGGCTTTGAGCATGGCATGCAGCTCATCCAGTTTTTTTCGTAACCGCATGGAGTTGTAAAAGGGAGGTGGGCCTGACGGATAAAAAGCGTGCCAGATCTGATAACGCTGTTTGAGCTCTTCATCCTGCAGTACCGCCATCGTCAGTTCGTACCAAATCAAAGGGCTGGAATTCAGACCATGGATCATCAGCAGAGGTTGTTTGTTTTTTTGCAGCGGTGTCACGCTATACACGCCCAGTTTATTGTCGGCCAGCTCTGCGTTAAATAAGCCGGGCAATTCCAGATCGGCCAGTTTGGCTTGTTGCATCAGCCACAAATAACTGCTGGCGGCGTCATACAACAGAGGATAAGAGGCTGACGTAAATTTTAACTCTGCCACATCCTGCATCAGATGACCTTGTAAGGTCAGCTGAATTTGCAGGTCTTGATTAAATTTCAATTCTTTCAGGCTAACGGTGACAGAGCGGAAAATACCCTCGGGTGGATAGTTTTTGTCCCAGCCTTTGCCATTATTTTCCCGCATGGCAACCAGGCTGACACCTAAGCCTGAGCCGGCAATTTTTTGGTGATGGCTTTTAATGGCCTGAAATTCGCTGGCCAGCACATAATCTTCAAAGGGCAAACCGGTTTCATCCACTACGGACTCCAGTACGATACGAAGTGCGGGGTGACGGTATTTTTGTTTGGGCAGCATGGTATGTAAAAAGTGAGTCAGACTTTGGTTATATAACAGAGTGGCTTGTTGCAACTGCTTCCCTGATAGCTGAGCAGAAGATAACCAAAATTGTGCACAGCTTAGTTGCAACAAACTTTTATTGGCGGTTTCATCAGGTAAGCTGAGCAAATCAGGGCAATACAAGGCCAATTCCTGGCCATCCATCTGTTGCATACGGGCATACTGATAACTAAACAACTGGTTCGCTTCCAGCGCTCTTTTAGTCGAAGGCAGCAGTTTTAAAAAATGTGGACTGGTGCAGCCGCCAATAAGAAAAAGGCAGAGCAAAAACAAGCTGGTTATGTTGAGCTGTGCCTGCACTATATTGTCCTTTGCAAGGCTGGAGATATTTTAGTCTGTCAGATAATGCGGCCAGACACCAAACAAAATTTATATTAAAAATCAGTGACTCAGCTATATTATGCAGCCAGTTAAACTTTTTTATTTTTCTGTTTAAACCTTTTTGTGCTGTGCTTTCGACTAAACAAATAACACTAGATTGAAAACAATAACAGGAATGGGAACTTGAGGTCTGACAATCCGCAGCACAGCGTGCGCCCCATGGATGAACTGGTGTTTTTGTCGCAGCAAGGGGACAGAAACGCTTTCCGCCAGCTGTATCAACAGTATTCAGGCCGGGTCTATGCCATCTGCCTGCGTTTGCTGGCGGATCGCGGCAAAGCCGAAGATGCCTGTCAGGACGTTTTTGTAAAAGTATGGCAGCAGTTAAGCCTGTTTCGTGGGGACAGCAGCTTCAGCACCTGGCTGCACAGCATTGCTACCCGCACTGCCATAGATCTGTGGCGGCAGGATAAAGTGCTGCGCCTGGCGACAGAAGAGTTACCGGAAATAGCCGGTGCTGAGTTGGGCCAAAGCAGGGAGCTGGAGCAGTTAATATTACGTTTGCCGCATCAGGCAAGAGCCGTGTTTGTGTTGTTTGCCTTAGAAGGCTATCAACATCAGGAAATTGCGGAGCTGCTGGGTATAGCAGAAGGCAGCTCAAAATCGCAGTATCACAGAGCACGGCAGTTATTAAGGGAGTGGTTAGATGAAAACTGAACATGAATTAGATGCCCTGATCAGCGGACTTTCCAAAGAGATCCAGCCGTCCCGTGATTTATGGCCAGAGCTTGAATCGCGTTTAGCTCCGGCTCAGGTAAAAACCGCAGAAGTAGTGCCGCTTAAACCGAACAAATGGTTGTCTGTGCCTTTTGCCGGAGCTTATGTCGCCAGTGCTGCATCTGTGTTGTTTGCTGTCACTTTATTTTGGCAACCTGCGGCTTTACAGCCGCCAGCACCGGTGCAACCTGAAGTGTTTAACCCACAACTGGTGGATGCAGAAACCGCTATTATTTACAGCTTTGAACAAGCCAAAGCTGAACAGCTGGCCAGCATGAAAACTGTTGATCCTGTTTATGCCGACTGGCAGCAACAACTTGCCCAGTGGCAACAGGCTATTGGTCAGGTTCAACTGGCACTGAAATACAATCCGAACGAAGCTTTGTTGCTTAAACAATTACGCCAATTGTATAGCCAGCAACAGAATTATTTACAAAAAGTGGTCCAGTCGGGCCTGGTTTAATCTGGAGTAACACGATGAAACAACAACTGGTTTTAGGCTTGGCTTTATCAGTATTTAGCCAGCTTTTATGGGCAGCCGAGTCGGTCAATGAAAATCTGCAAGTGGCTAATAATGAAAAAATTTATATCGAAAATATGCGTGGCGAAGTCGAGATAGTTGCTAACTCGGAAAATCGTTTTAAAGTTTCCGGTACCCTGGATGAAAAAGCTGAGGGTTATGAGCTGGACTCAAAAAATGGTTTTACCAGCTTTAAAGTGAAAATGCCGAATATGCGTAATTATGGCGATTGGGATGATCAGGCAAACGAAGGTTCACGTTTAAAAATTGAAGTGCCATTTGGAACTGAGCTGGAGTTTCAGGGGGTGAATGCCAATGTGCGGGTCTCAGGTGTGCAGGGCAGCGCCAGGATCAGTACTGTAAATGGCTCAGTCTATGGTGAAAAACTGCAAAAATTTATTCAACTGGAAACTGTAAACGGTGAAATTACCAGCCTGAATAATGATGGTCGTATCAGCCTGACCACAGTCAACGGCGAAATTGAAGATTCTGGCTCCAAAGGCCGCCTGAATATTGAGGCTGTGAATGGTAGCATTGATACCAGTTCAGCCGCATCTGAAGTTTCTGTGTCTGTGGTCAATGGTGAAGCAGATCTGGAGCTGACCAATGTGCAACAACTGACTATGAGCTCCGTCAATGGTTCGTTGGACGCTGAACTCAAAGGAAGTCTGGCACCACGGGTGGAAGTCAGTACTGTCAGTGGCAATGCCAGTCTGAAACTGGATAAAGCTATCAATGCCAAATTTAATCTGGTGGCCAATGCGGGTGGTTCTATTAAAAACGAATTGACCAGTCATAAAGCAGATAAAGCAAAATATGGTCCTCGTCGCAGCCTTGAATTCAGCACAGGCAAAGGGGAAGGCAGTGTTGAAATGAATACGGTCAGCGGTTCCTTAAAACTGGAAACTCATTAAAGCTGAGGCAGCAGGTTTTTGGCCTGCTGCCTCTATCCGGAAGACTGTCTTTACATAACTTTGCAATAGCCATTTCGTGTTCAGTTATAAGTGATTTGTTAAAACTTGTTATTAACTGTTGGAGTTGGTAAAAACGCTAGGTTTTTCATGGGGCTATACATAATCTCTTGGCCAACTAACAACCAAGTTACAGGATAGCTTAATGAACATGATACAGCGTGCCAGTCGTCTGGCTTTGCCATTGTTTTCGCTGATCGCCTTAGCCGCCTGCGGTGGCAGCTCAGGAGATAAAGCAGAAGAGGGCTTTACTCAAGGGTACGTGCAGTTTTATAACGGTTCCGCCAACAGCGCCAACAGCTCTTTAACTGTAAATGATGTTGCTGCTGGCAGTGCTACTTTTGGCGATGCGTCCAACATGCTTTCTATTGACCCTGGTTCTTATAAGTATCAGTTGAAAAATGCGACCAGCAGCGCTTTGATCAAAGAAGCAGATATCACCTTGAACAAGGGTGAGAAAACACTGTTGTTGATGGCGGGGGACGCTGCAAATCCAAGCATTCTGACATTAACTCATAAGCGTGAAGAAAAGTTTGATGATGAGTTCCGTGTCTTTGTTGCTAACTTGTCGACCAACTACGACAAAGTTGATTTGTACACTGCTGCTGAGACGGATGATTTCAGTAAAGCGACTTTGCTGGAGTCTGTCTCTGCAAAAGAAATCACGAACACCGGCAAAATGCTGAAACGTGGTAAATATAAACTCTTTATCACCACGGCGGGCAGCAAAACCCCATTTTTTGAGGCTGTCGCTTATAACTTCCAATACACCACCAGCTATGTATTAGTGGTGCGTGACAAACTGGGTCCTATGCAGCAACAAGTGTCATTAGACATAGTTGGGAATTCTACGTCAGTTGAAGCACTTGAACACCGTCTGGCCAAAGGTCAGGTTCGTATCTACAACAGCCTGGACAATCAGCAGGGTCAGATCGCGATCAATAACTTACCTGTCGCAGATTTAGTGCAGGACAGCCTGACGGACTATATCCAGTTAGACAAAAATGATTACAGCATCGCCGTCTTAGATGAAAACAATCAGTTGTTGTTAAACAACGTGTTGCTGACGATCAATGCTGGCCAGAGTAAGTCTGTGCTGCTGTTCCGTGACGCTGAACAAAAAGTGGGTCTGGTTAGTTTTACAGAGAAGAACTTACCACAAGTGCATGAGCATGAAATTAACGTAGCGAACCTGGTACCTGATTTCAAAAACCTGCATTTCTATTTTGTTCGCCAGAACGAAACTATTGAAAGTGCCAAATTCCATGTCAAAGCACTGGACTTTAAAAAGTATGCCACTTTGGTATTACCAAAAGATTTCTACTCTATTTCTTTGGTTCATGTGGCCGACAACGGCACCATCAGCCTGTTAGATAAAACAGAGACGCTGCAACTGGAGGCAGGCAAAAACTATATTTTGGCGGCTGAGCCATCAGCTGCTGCTCCAAGTGGTTTCAAAATCACGCTGGTTAAATAATTCACTGGTAGTGAAGTTGTAAAAACAAAAACCGGCCACAGGAAGTGGCCGGTTTTTTTCATCAACTTGCCGCTAACCTTTGCAGGCAGGGCATTGCTCTACAGTTTTTCCGGTAATAGATTTCACCAATCCGGCCATAGCCGGCGCTAAGTCCTGAGCCGGGATCACCACTTCGACTAAAGCAGCTTTGTCTTGCTGTGCGTTGATTTTATCCAAAGCCTGCAGCAATTCCCCGCCTGTCTGCACTTTGTAACCTTCGACAGAAAAAGCTTTGGCTAAGCTCAGATAATCCCAGGTCGGCAAAAGATCAAAAGGTGCAAATTCACCCCCTTTGGCAAAAGCGCAAATATCAACAAAGGACTGCTCAATGGCATACACCTTGTTGCTGATCACAAAAAACACGGAATTCAGCTGATGCCGGCTGATGGTGGATAAAGACTGGCACATCATCATAAAACCACCATCTCCTGCTATTGCCATTACACGTTGCTTGCTGGCATAAGCCACCCCGGCGACACAGCCTGTTTCATGACCTAATGACCCCCAGGCCGCATCAGCAATAAAGCTGTCCTGCGGTAAACCATACAAGCGGGCTGACATATACAAGGACGAGCTTTCGCCTAAGACCAGCCTGGTTTTATCCCGCAGCTGGTGCTCAAGTAAGTAGCCATAAAACAGATCAAAAAAGTTCTGATAACTCAGTTGTTGTTGCAACAAAGCGGCTGTGATTTGCGGTTGAGGCGGTAGCAGGGGCAACATGATGTTTTGCCGTGGATACAAGGAACTGGCTTTGATTTGTTCTGTCAGTTGGCTGATAAAATCAGCCAGATAAACCTGATGATAATAAGCCTGGCCAAGCCGCGAGGTGTCATCGTTATTGACCACTATCATCTGGTCAAACTGCCGGGTCAGCATGGTCAGGTAGTCATCGGTAAAAATAACCCCCAGCGCCAGAATACAATCGGCTTTTTCGACATAGTCCACTGTGGCTGGGAAAGAGGCGCCATCGGCATAAGTGCCGATAAACACCCCTTCGTTTTCACTGATCACTGTTTTGGCCAGGCTGGTGG
>CAMLSF010000095.1 GCA_946482615.1 uncultured Chromatiaceae bacterium
AACTGCCTGTAGTGCTAACCCGTGTTGAGGTTCAGCAGTTACTTGCTTTGATTGAGCCCAAATACAAGTTATTAGCGCAACTGATGTATGGCAGTGGCTTGCGTTTAATGGAAGCAGTCAGGCTTCGGGTGCAGGATATTGATTTTGATTATTTGTCTGTGCTGGTGTGGCAGGGTAAAGGTAAAAAAAACCGCCGGGTGACGCTGGCACCAGAGCTTATTCCTGCCCTGAAATTACAAATTGAGTATGTAAAACAGCATTTTCAGACTGATCTGCACAACCCATCTTATTCAGGCGTCTGGTTGCCTTTTGCTTTGGCCAGAAAGTATCCGGCCGCGCCAAAAGAGATTGGCTGGCATTATTTGTTTCCGTCCAACCTGCTTAGCCTTGATCCCGAATCTAAACTTATCCGTCGGCATCATCTGGATGAAACTACGGTGCGCAGGGCTATAAAAGTGGCAGCTCGATTGGCGAAAGTATCAAAGAATGTGACGTGCCATACATTAAGGCACTCGTTCGCCACCCACCTCTTAGAATCCGGTACTGATATTCGTACAGTACAAGAACAACTCGGTCATAGCGATGTGAAGACCACACAAATTTATACCCATGTATTAAATCGAGGTGGTAATGCGGTGAAAAGTCCGTTGTCTTTGTTGCTGAATGGGTGAAGGTTCTGATGGTTATGCGTGAATATGAAACGGGAGGGCATAAAGCCCTCCCCTACAGTAAATATGGTTCTGATCCTTAGCGGACTATTTCCATCTCTGCCAATAAATTATCAGCGTTATCAACGTATTGCATCATCCATAATACATAGCGGATATCCACATGGATGGCGCGGGTGATTTCCGGATTGAAGTACCAGTCTTTGGTGATGGACTCATAAGTCGAGTCGAAGTTTAAGCCGACTAATTCGCCTTTGCCGTTCATCACTGCTGAGCCTGAGTTACCGCCTGTAGTATCGGCGCTGGATAAGAAATTGACCGGCACTGAGTTAAAGGCTTTCACTTCAGGTTTTGGGCAGTTAAAAATGCCGCAGAACCACGGCTCTTTGTTTTGGGCCGCTAAGTCGGCATAAAAATAACCTGCAGTTTTACCTGACTGATAGGCATCCACTAAGTTTTGTGGTGCGTTAAAGGGGTAATCTGCCTGACGTTTGGCTATTAAACCCTTCACTGATGTAAAAGGCGTTTTATAGACCCCATCTTTGGCCGGATAACCGTCCACTGAGCCATAAGTGATGCGTAAAGTGCTGTTGGCGTCCGGGTAGACTGGTTTTCCCTGCGCTTTGTTGTACGCAATAATGGCCTGCATATAAGCCGGGCGTACTTGGGATAACTGGCCTTTTAACTCTTTATCCTGGGCTTCTAAAGCCAGGTTTTTGTCAGAAATAGCCACAGCAATACGAATAAACGGGTCTGCACTTTGGGCAAAATCAGTTGGTGTTTTACCCAGCCAGGCGGTGCGGCCTTCGGTGCTGGTTAAGCTGCTTTGTGGATAAAGCGCTGTGATTTTTTCTGCCACCTGAGCTTGTGTCATGCCAGCAGTTAATCCTAAAGCGGCGTCTAATTCAGCAACGCGCACAGCATCAGGCTGAGCTAAATATTCAGCTAATTGTTCGGACCAAATGGCGATATCCATAGTGGGGTGGAAGCTTTTTTCCATCCGGGCTAAACGGCCTTCAATCATTTTTAAGTCACGTTGCTGGAAGCCCATTTCGCGCTCTGCGTCCGGCTTTTGGTTTTCCTGCGCTAAGCGGTACAGCAATATGGCGGCCTGTAATAAATCGCTGCGTTTGGCCGCTTCAAAGTAATAAGTTTGTTGGGTAAAAGCCTGTTCGGCGTCTATCACCTGCTTTAACGCATCAATACTTTGCTGGTAAGGCGCACGCGCTGCATCCGCTTTAATCCAGTCCACTAAAGCTTTTTCCTGAGTTTCTTTAATGGCCTGAATATCTGTGACTTTAAAACCGTCCAATAAGCCCTGCAGCTTTTTCATGCGGTTATTGTGGCCTTTGACGGTAGAAGCGTATTTGACTTTTAAGTCGCCATCTGCCGCACCTAAACTGTCTATGGTGTTGATCATTTGCTGATAGGTTTTAACCTGAGCCGGGTATTGCCAGTTTGCTGCAAAAGCAATTTCATCGGCTAAACGGTAACGGCTGGTCTGGCCCGGGTAACCGGCCAATAAAATACCATCGCCCTGGCGTACACCACTGGCATTTACCTTTAAGAAGTTTTTGCTGCTGTAAGGCACGTTATCCACTGAATAAGGCGCAGGTTTGCCGTCTTTGCCGACATAACCACGGATAAAGGTGTAATCCCCTGTGTGACGTGGGTATTCAAAGTTGTCGATATCACCACCGTAGTTGCCGACCGATTCTGACGGTGCATAAACCAAACGCACATCCTGCAGCATCAGCTGTTTAATCTGGAAATACTCCATACCATGATGAAAACTCACCACAGAGCAGCGGTAGTTGGCATCGCTTTCACAGTCTTTAATCAGCGCTTTGCGATTGGCTTCTATGGCTTCATACCGCTCTTTGCCAGATAAATCTGCTGCCAAAGCACCGGTAATTTGTGCTGTCACATCTGTTACAGCTTCAGTGATATACAGGCGTTCCTGCGGCCCTGCCGGTAATTCTTCCGCCATAGTTTTGGCTAAAAAACCTTTATCTATCAGGTTATTGTCTTTGGTCGAGTTATTTTGTATCGCGTTGTAAGCACAGTGATGGTTAGTCACTACCAGGCCTTTGGGCGATACAAAAGAGGCTGAGCAATAACCAAGACTAACAATGGCATTCATAGGGTACTGACTTAAATCGGCCAGTTGTTTGCCAGGTATTTCAATGCCTTTGGCTGTTAATTCATTTTGTAATTCAGCCAGTTGATGCGGTTGCCATTGGCCTTCGTCGGCCAGAGTGGCGAAACTTGTGGCAAGCACCAAAGTGCTGAGCAGGTAAGTTGTTTTCATGGGATCCCTTGGTTGTCGTTTTTATAATGCAAAAGTTCGGCGCAAATTATCCATGTTAAGCGCTCTGGTGCAACCTTGTTTAGTTCAGTGCGGGAAATTTAAGTCCAATGGCAGGCAAGATTCTTTTGTCAGACGGATTGAGCAAAAAGCAGCCTCGTGCTAACAATAGCGACATAAAAACAACAAGATGGACAAAAACTTATGCAAGCATGGAATGAGCGTTTTCCCCGTTTAGCGCAACTACATTTTGCGCAGTGGTGTTATTTATTAGCGAGTGTGTTTTTTCTGCTGTTTTTGCTGTTGGGTGCGGACAACTATGTTTTCGCAAAAATTGGCTCTGTATTGCTGCTGCTCGCCACAGCCAAAGAGATGTGGCAACGTTTTGCGATTTGGTGGCATAGCCTGCTGGGTAAAGCCTGTATTCTGACCTTTTACGCCATAGTGCTGAACTTCTCTTTTGCCTATGCCGAATCTATTGTGAACGGCGTAATAGGCGTCAAACCAAACATAGTGCCTTATAGCGTGAACTTGGCGGCTTTATTGCTGGCTCCGGCCTGGACCTTACTGGGCAGTATGCTGACTTTACAATTCTACTCCGCATTGCATCTGCTGAAGGTCATGCTGCTACTGATGCTAAGGCCTTTGGGCATTCCCTCCAGACATCTGCTGGATGATGAAGTGTTCCCTGTCTGGACTTTAATAGCCCGTATTGTATATCTGCCTGTGGTCACAGTGATTTTAACTTTCACTTTAGCCAGCTATTTCAGCGGTCATCCGGAGCAGTTTTTAAACTGGGAAGAAACCACAGCGCAACATCAGGATTTAGCTAAGCAAGAGCTGGAAAAACTTAAACAACAAAGCGAGGCTTCAATTGAAGACCCCAGGCAAGGCCCACAAACTAAAGTGCCGGAATTTCAGGTATTTATAGGTGAGAGCGGCCTTAAGTTGCCCACTATGTTGTGGCTGAATAAACTGGTGGCGTCCTTTAACTACCATATCGAAAGCCTTGGCGCGTCCAGCTGCAAACTCACCCCGCCTGAGCATCTGGTGCATATCAACGATTATGAAGTACTGGTGATCACCCCGGATGCCGCTCAGCCATTGGGTTACAGCTACAAAGTGCGGGTCTGTGACTCACCGGCTTTTCCTGCAGGCGTGACAGGCAGGGCCTTGCAGTCTCCTTTATTCAATGAAGCGGGATCTGAACAGAGGTCAGCAGAAACACAAAGGCCGGATTAAACCCGGCCTTTATCTGTGTGCGTAGTTTCAAGAATCAGTCGTTTTGTGCCTGACGGATTTGTTTATTCAGCAGTGGGGTTAAGGCAAACATAAAGACACCACAACCTACCCCTACCCAACCTAAAATAGCGAATACATCGGCATAAATAGCCAGGGCAGTGCCTGTATCTGTGCCTGCAGGCATTGACGCTAAAGTACCAAAACGCCCCGCTAACATTTCACCAAAGGCCGAAGCTAAAAACCAGACACCCATCATCAGACTGACCACACGGCTGACCGACAAGGTAGTAACAGCGGATAAACCTATAGGAGATAACACCATCTCACCTATTTCCAGCACCAGATAAGCCAGAATAAACCACCAGAATCCTGCTAAACCGTTGGCTTCCGGGTTCAGTGCTGCATATTGCAATACAAAGTGCGCCAGACCTGCGAACAATAAACCAAAACCAAATTTGGCCGGGGCTGAAGGGTTCCAGCCTTTTTTATCCAGCACAGGCCAAAGCCAGGCAAAAGGAATAGCTAAAGCAAAAATAAACAAAGCACCCACAGAAGTTAATTGTGAAGCGTTTGGCGTAAAGTCGCTGACCAGCAGGTTAAAGGTGTAGCTGTTCATCACACGGTCGGAAAACGCCAGCCAGGTGCCGTAGGTTTGTTCGTACAAGCCCCAGAACACAGCGGAGATACCAATCAGCACCATCAAAACGATCATATTGGCGCGTTCTACTTTGCTGCACTCCACAAAAATAAACTTAAACCACCAAATCAGCAGAGCTATGGTCATCAGAATAGCCACTACTTCTGTCGCCGTAATTTCAGTGCCTTCCGCCAAACCTAACAGAGCCGCCAAAGCACCAAAGTCAAAACGGGTTTGCAGAATTTGCTGAACCACAATAACACCAAGCAAAGCACCGAGATAAATCAGCGTTTCACGGCGAATGCCAAAACGTTTTTCGTCCAGAAGCTCCGGACGACCAGGTTCAGCCTGGCCTTGTAAGTGTTTGGTTTGAGTCACAAACACCAGCCAACCTAAAATCAGGCCTATACCGGCCGAACCAAAACCATATTCCCAGCCATATTCAATACCTACCCAACCCACAAACAAGCTGGAGATAAAGGCCCCCATATTGATGCCCATATAAAAAATGGTAAAAGCTGAGTCGCGGCGTGGGTCGTTCTCCTCGTACAAACGCCCTACTATGGTGGAAATATTCGGCTTTAAAAAACCTACACCTACTGCCACCAATGCCAGTGACAAATACATAATTTGCACCGCCACCTGATCAAAGCCCATCTCCGGAGTCGCGGCATGCCCTCTATAGGCCATACCAAGCATACCCAAAGCCATTAAAGCCCCACCAAAGGTGACAGCTTTGCGCATCCCCAGGTATTTATCCGCCAGCAAGCCACCCACCACTGGCAAGGCATAAGCTAAACCGGCGTAAGTGCCAAGCAGGATATAACCGTCGTCATCCGAAAATAAATGGTGTTTGGTCAGGTATAAAAACAGCAGGGCTTTTAAGCCGTAAAAAGCAAAACGTTCCCACATTTCAGTGAAAAAACAGACATAAAGGCCAACAGGATGGCCAAGCAGCTGTCGCTGTACAGGATGAGTTGTAGTAGTCATAGGGATCCGCGGATACTGTAGTTATTATTCCCTTCTTAATTGAAGCTGCAGCTTTGTTGACTTCCTGCCCTCACCCCAGTCACATAGGTGAACTATGCTCCTGGGGTCTCGTGCACTTGTCGCCGCGCTGCAACTCCAATTAATTTGGGTATTAGTCTTAGAGTCTTAAAACGGCACTATTAAAGCCGTTGTGCCTTGTTGCAGCAAGCTTTTCCTGTGAGCGGTTCAGTCTGGTCAGCGGCGAAATTCACTATTAAATGGTGATTTTCACGGCTGAAATTTTGCACATTAAGTTTATCTATATGATTTATATGAAAATTAATATTGGCCTTAATCTTGTAACCCTTTTGGTATAAATGACAAAAGGAGAATAACCATGAGTGCTTTAAGACTGATATTTAATCTATTGTGGTTTGTGATGGGTGGCTTTTTAATGGGGTTGGCCTGGTGGTGTATTGGTTTATTGTGTTTTTTAAGTATTGTGTTTATTCCCTTTGGCCGCGCCTGCTTTGTCATTGGTGAAATGGCGTTCTGGCCTTTTGGTAACGAACATGTCAACCGCGAGCGTTTAAACCGTATTTCCGATATTGGCACAGGACCTTTGGGTTTTATCGGTAATGTGATTTGGTTTGTGTTTGCCGGGTTTTGGCTGGCCTTGGGGCACTTATTCCATGCCGTGGCCTGTTTTATCACCATCATCGGCATTCCGTTTGGTTTAGCCCACTTAAAACTGGCGACTTTAAGCCTGGCCCCTATAGGCCGCACTGTGGTCAACAAAGCCTATTAAGCGGATTGCGGAGTAAGAGTCATGGAGCAGACTCTTACTCCTGTTGTTGCTCTTGCTCTTTTTGTACCAGCCAGGCTTTTTGCTCTGCACGGTAATAATCCCAGACACAAGGACAACAGCTGCCGCTGCCACAACAATCACTGCTTTCTGGCGCGACCGGCTCTTCGGTGGGAATTCGCAACCGAATACCGTCAATAGTGGTAAACATAAAAAACTCCGGCAAAAAATGCGGCGGCATTGTAGCATTGTCTGCTGAAAAACCATGACAGATCTGCCGCTATGTCGCCACAAACGCCATCCAAACAACAAAAAATCTGGCAAACGGTATTACAAATTCCTGCCGGAAAAATTGCCAGTTATGGTCAAATTGCCGATTTAGCCGGTTTACCAGGCCGTGCCCGTCTGGTGGGGAAAACCCTGGGTTTAGCACCGGATGAACTGCAATTACCCTGGTACAGAGTGATGCGCTCTGGCGGTCAGCTGGCTTTTGCTGCTGGCACACCTCAAGCTTTAGCACAACAACAATTGCTGCTGGCCGAAGGTGTGATAGTGCGTAATGGCAGAGTCGCCAAAGACTTCTGGTGGCAACCGGATTTGGCAGAACTGTTATTTAAACTGCAGTACTAGCAGTCTATGACTAAGAGCCAGCATTTTAAGAATGCTTTAACGGCCAGACAACTTCATTTAATGAGAGGCTAATTCCTGAAAAAACGCTGGGTTTGCCTGAATAGTAGCTAATACCTTTGCAGCTAATCCAGTTGGGTTCCGTCGTTTTGCCTCCCAACTTTTGATCGTTTCAATGCTGGTTCCAAGCGCCTTTGCCATTTCGCGCTGGGAAACATTCAGTTGCTCCCTGATCGCTTTAACATCAGCGATCTCATAGCGGGTAACACGTTCAGCAGCTTTAACACCATTCTTTATATCAACTGCTTCTTCCAAAGAGGCTTTTAACTCATCAAAAAAACTCATGTCGCACCTCATCTTTAAGTAGTTTGGTCAGTTTCTTCAGTTCTGCTTTTTCTGCATCAGTCAGATTGTCTTTGGTGTTTTTTGGGTAGGCCATCACAAGATAAATCACCTCCTCTGTCGCAAGAAAATAAATGACTCTGGCGCCGCCACTTTTCCCTTGCAAGCCTGTCGCCATCCTTATTTTCCTTAGACCACCTGTTTTCTGTATCAAATCACCTTTATCCGGAAACTCAATGAGCTCTTTCTGAAGCTCTTTCAATTCATCATCAGTTGCAAGCAGCTTGATCTGTCGGGTAAAGATTGGAGTTTCAATAAATTCTATTGCATGGCTCATTGCAACATTCTTGATGAATAGCTACATAATATTCTATATGGCGTACTATGTACACCAGTCAAGCTTTTGCTGCTCAACCCATTGTTAAAGCACATGGCGAGCAAAAACAGACAGCACAGCGATGCTATCGGGATAAGCTAAACCTACCCAGCAGTACAGTATTTTGTTGACGCTGATACCAGTCATTGCCGACCAGTTCCAGCTCTTCAATCAGGCAACTACCAAAATCCACTGATGCTAACGCTTTGATTTTCTGTAGAAACAGCCCTGGGTTTGCAGGTTGTTGGCTAAAACGTATCACCGTCATATGAGCGGTTTGGATGGTATAACGCTGGTCAATCGAATGCTGCAAAGTCGATAAACCAAAGGCTGAGCGCAGCTTGGCTCTTAACTGATTTAGCTGTGGATCATCAAAAAAGCCCTGCACCAGCACACAAGAAGTGGATGCTGTGATCCCCTGAAAATGCAGCCGGAACGGGCCTGTATCCGCTATCACCTCTTTGACTAATTCGACATAAGCCGCTGTATCTATTTGCGATAAAGCAAAACCTGAATAGCAGGAAATCAGCGATAAGACAGTCAGGTGCAAATCCGTCGCCGGATAATAATACTGTTGTGGTTCCAGCTGCATCAGATCTGCCAGATGATGCTGAATTTGTTGTTTCACCTGCACTGAAGGTCGCGCCAGCAAAGTGACGCCATAGCGGCTGTCTTCTGTAGCAGTTAACAGAGGGTCAGTGTCAAACTGCCGTTGTTCAAACTTCAGTAAAGACTGCTGCCACAAGGCTTGATAGTGCTGCAGTTGCTGCTGCACTTGCTGCTTAGCCATCATCTGTTGATTAAGTAAAAGCTTTGGAGCGCAATAACCAGCGCAGCGGTAACTGAGACACCAGCATACCCAGCAGCATCAGGCCACAACCAAACAGCGCCCTGTTGCTCAACTCTTCGCCCAACATCCAGACCCCACCTATAGCGGCAAATACTGTTTCTAAACTTAAGATAATGGCCGCATGGGCCGGGTGAGCATGTTTTTGTGCCATTACTTGTAAGGTATAGGCGATACCCACTGAGACTACCCCCGCATAAAGTACCGACTTCCAGGCCAATAAAGCATTCTCGACTGTGGGTGTTTCAATACTAAAAGCCACCAGCATACTCAAGGCACCACAAACGACAAATTGCAAACAGGCCAATAAAATAGGCGGTACTTTTTTGCTGTAGTGATCAATAGTCAGTAAATGTGCAGCCCAGAAAAATGCACCTATCAGCTGCAATAAATCGCCAAAATTCACCGAAAAGTTGTCACCTACACTCAGGATATACAAACCAATCACTGCAATAGCGCAGCCGAGCCAGATATTGCCGCTGATTTTATGCTTCAGGAAAATCCCCAGCAGCGGCACCAGCACTATATAAAGCCCGGTAATAAAACCTGCGTTGGCGGCAGTAGTGTATAACAGCCCAACTTGCTGCAGTGATGCGGCGATAAAGAGTAAAACCCCGACAGGAACAGCACCCCATAACAACAGTTTCCAGTCCACCTGTTGCAGTTTGCCCTGATGCTGATACCACCAGATCAAGGGCAACAAACTTAATGCGCCGATAAAAAACCTGATGCCGTTAAAAGAATAAGGCCCTAAATGATCCATGCCCAACCGCTGGGCTACAAAACCTAAACCCCAGATTGCAGCGGCCAGTAATAACATCAGATTGGCTTGCATGATGGACTCCCTGTAAAAAGCTTATTGAAACTTTGAGCTGTAAAACACCGGATTAAAACGTGTCGCCATCGCCATCAACAGCACAGCTATAGCAGCTAATAACAACCAGCTGATACTAAAGCTTTGGCTAAAGTCACGGATAAAACCAGCAATCAGCGGCGAAAAAGCCGCCAGTGTATAACCTATGCCCTGCACAAAAGCCGTCAGACTGGCGGCTGAAGAAGGCTGATGCTGATGATCCATAGAGACTATTAAAGACAATGGAAACAAACCACCAATACCTAAACCTAAAAGTGAAGCCCAAACTAAGCCCAGCGCAGGTGCCGCCACTAAACCGGCAAAACCTGTTGCCATCAATATCAATAACACCAGCATTACAGGGCGACGGTCGGCTTGACGACTGGCCAGCCAGGGGCTGACAAAACCGGACAACACTTCCATACAAAGCAATAACCCCAACAGCAAACCACTTTTTTGTTCACTCCAGCCCTGCTCGACATAATAAGCAGGCAACCAGGCCAGCACACAGGTAAAAGCACAGGTCACCAGACCAAAAAACATCGCTAAGGTCCAGGCTCTGCCGTATTTGGCAAAACTCAGAGGTTTTTGTGGCGACTGCGCCACAGCCAAGTTTTGAATAACGTTTTTCTGTGAATACCACAAGACTAAAGCCAGTACAGATAACAACACCCAGCCGGATAAAGCGACCCGCCAGCTTTGTGCCCAGTCGGCCCAAAATGCTGCTAAAGAAGCCGTTAACGCAGCACCGGCAATAATGGCGGATATATACCAGCCCATCACTAAAGGCGCTTTGCTGCTGAATTTTTGTTTAATCACACCGGGCACCACGGCCTGCACCATGGCAATACCTAAACCCGCCACTATGGCACTTAAGGTTAAATCCAATGCGCCTGCAGCCCAATATCGTTGTGCTGTGGCTGCGGCTATAGCGATGGATGCCCAGAAAATCACCTGATAAGAGCCAAACCACAGCGCCAGCTGATGGGCAAAAAAGATACCTAAGCCCATCGCCAATACTGGCAACATGGTCAGTAACGAAGCCTGAGTAAAAGACAGATGCAATTCAGGTTGCATCAAAGGCAATAAAGGCCCGATGGAGGCCATAGAAGGCCTTAAGGTGAGCGCGATCAGCACTAAACTCAGGATCAGAATCCAGGTTTTCGCGGTAAATGTGGTGGTTTCAGTCATATCAGTACCAAGATGATGTAGCGCCTGAAGACGCTGAAAAGCCGCGCAGATTAACATAATTCTTACGCCCTGATCGAGTTGAGGCAAAAGATCAGAAAACCCTGACTTTGTCCTTGCGATCCAAAGCAGATCTTTTATACTGTTTTTATATACAGTATTTTGAGATAGAAATCATGAATGCTCTGCTGCAACAGCTTCAGAACAGACAACTGATCTGGCAGGCCAGTCAAACCGAAGCACCTTATGAACATTGCCAAAGTACAGGCTTTATTGCTTTGGATCAGCTGCTGGGTGGCGGCTGGCCACAGCATAACGTGATTGAATTACAAAGCCATGGCGCTTGTGCTGAACTGCAATTGATCCAAAAAGCTTTGGAACTATCCGGCTCTGAGCTGCTGCAAATCTGGATCAATCCACCAGCCACACTCTGCGCCGAATACCTGCTGCAACAAAAACGGCCTTTACATCAGGTGTTAGAGCTGAATGCGCCCCGCTCTGCCGATGCGCTCTGGGCGGCAGAACTCTGTTTAAAAAGTGGCAGTTGTATGGATGTGCTGCTGTGGCAAAACCACTTAAATTTAACCCAGTTGAAACGTTTACAACTGGCTGCAGCACAAGGCCAAAGCCAGTTGTATCTGTTCCGCCCTATACAAACCGAACAACAGCTGTTGCCCTGGGCTTTAAGCTTACAACTGACCCCGGCGACAACTGGATTGCAGATCCGCATTTTGAAACGTAAAGGCGGCTGGCAACAGCAGGAACTGCTGCTGCCATGGGCAGAGCTGTATCCGCAGTTTATAAAACCAGAACTGCAGCAAAAGCAGCATTCCCGTCCGCCTTTATCCAGAGTCAGTTAAGGCTGGTGCTTATGGCAGAGATGACGGAGTTTTGGCTGTATTTATATTTCCCGCAGTTGCAGCTGGATAAGTTGCTGTTGCTGCAGCAAAACATGCCTGCCGGGAACAATACAACGCCACTGGATCTAACAGCGCCTCTGGCGATAGTAGGCGCTGACCATCAGTTGCTGCAATTAAATGGAGCGGCCAGACAAGCGGGTTTAACTTTGGGCATGGGCTTAGCCTCAGCGGCAGCGTTATGTCATCAGTTGCAGTTGCTCCCTCATAACGCAGAACAAGAACAGCAGCAACTGCAGCAGCTCGCTCAGCTGTTGTACCAATACTGCGCCGATATAGCACTGCAGCCTAACTCAGGTTTAGTGTTGAAATTAAACCCTATGCTGGCTTTGTATGGGGGGGCTCTGCAGTTCTGGCAACAGCTACAACAGGTGCTGCAACAAGCGGGTTATCAGTATCATTTTGCCACGGCGCAGCAACCCTTAGTGGCACGTTTACTGGCGCAGCAGGGCTGGGATCAATTTTTACTGCAAAACGATAAAATTCAGCAGCAACTCAAAGCTTTACCACTGCAGCATGCCCAATTGCCAGACAAACTACAGGAACAATTACAGCGGCTTGGCCTGACACAGCTTGGCGATCTATTGAAGATCCCACAGGCTGAACTGGTGCGGCGTTTTGGTGTTGAGATGCTGCAGTATTTACAACAACTGACAGGAGCAAAACCTGCGCTGTTGCAGTTTATTCAGCCCGCAGAACAGTTTGAGCAGCAGCTGGAACTGCTGTACGACATGGAGCGCAGCGACCAGTTGCTTGGGCCTTTACAGTATTTGTTTGGTTTGCTGCAGCTGTATTTGCAACAAAGAGACCAACTGGCCTATCAGCTGGAGCTTTGCCTGCTACAACGGCAAGAGCAGCAACAACAGCTGCAACTGCATTCAGCTCAGGGCGAATATCAAAGCAAAGAATGGCTGAAGCTCTGCGAATTGCAGCTGGAGCGCTTCAAACTGAAAAAACCTGTGATCCAGCTGAAACTGATTTTAAGCCGCACCGGGCCCCGTTACGCTCAGTACAAGACCCTGTTTGCCGGGAAACAGCAGCTGTATTCGGCCCTGCAGCTGGTGTCCTTATTGCAGGCCCGATTGGGCAAAGATCAGGTCAAAAGCCCTTGCCTGCATAATGATTTATTGCCTGAGCAGGCCAACCGTTATGCTTCTGCTTTAGAGCCACAAGCTGCTATTGAAGGCACTTTAGCTGCAGTGCGACCGGCATTTTTAGTCACCCCGCCTTTGGCTTTGGATACAGAGCAGCAACAGCAGTTGCAGCTCTGTTATGGCCCTGAACGTTTAAGCAGTGGCTGGTGGCAACAGCAGAGCCAGCACCGCGATTATTACATCGGCCAGAATGCGCAAGGCCAGTGGTTGTGGCTATACCGGGATTTGCAGCAACCGGAACAGTTATACCTGCAGGGGTATTTCAGCTGATGAAAATCTCTGCCTTAACTAAAACCACTGGCTATGCCGAATTAGTCTGCCAGAGTCATTTCTCTTTTCTGCAAGGCGCTTCCAGCCCGGCTGAATTAGTACAACAAGCCGCAGCTTTAGGCTACAAAGCCTTAGCCATCACTGATGAATGCTCACTGGCAGGCGTAGTACGCGCTCACCACCAGATCCGGCAAAAACAGTTACCACTAAAGCTGATTATTGGCTCTTTAGTGGTACTAAACCCACAGTTACGGCTGGTGTTGCTTTGTCCGGATAAAAGCGCCTATAGCGAGTTATGCCGCATTATTACTCAGGCCAGACGCCGCGCCGAAAAAGGCTCATACCAGCTGGCCGAATGGGATATTCAGCGTATTCAGCATTGCCAGATCCTCTGGCTGCCCAGTGGCGATCAGCAGACTGACCAGTAC
Source organism: uncultured Chromatiaceae bacterium (assembly GCA_946482615.1). The sequence continues at coordinate 13,632 of CAMLSF010000095.1, forward strand.
TGGGGCAACTGGTTAAATCAACATCATGCAGAGCGGTTATGGCTTGGAGCCAGCCGTAAATTACAAAGCCAGGACCAGTTTTATCTGCCTTATTGCCAGCAACTGGCAGAGCAACTGCAACTGCCCTGCTGCGCGATTGGCGAAGTACTGATGCATCAGGCCAGTCGCTTGCCTTTGCAGCATGCCTTAAGCGCTATTCGGGCAGGCAAAGCTGTGCCTGATATGGCGCGCCAGCTATTAAGTAACGCCGAACAGAGCTTAAGGCCTATTAAAAAATTGCAGCAGTTATTTCCGGCTGAGCTTTTGGACAATAGCCAGAAACTGGCGGATTTATGCCATTTTTCGCTGGATGAATTAAGTTACCAATACCCGACAGAACTGGTGCCCAAAGGCAAAACCGCCATGCAGCATTTACGGGATTTAGTCAAAGCCGGCGAGAAGCAACGTTTCCCTGAAGGGGTGCCTGCAGACATTCAGCAGACCATCAACAAAGAGCTGGATTTAATAGAGCAGCTGAATTACCCCTCCTACTTTTTAACTATTCATGATTTGGTGGTCTTTGCGCAGCAGCAGCAAATTTTGTATCAGGGCCGTGGCTCAGCCGCTAACTCAGTGGTCTGTTATTGCCTGGCTATTACTGCTGTGGATCCCCGCCAGATCAATGTATTGATTGAACGATTTATCTCGGTAGAACGGGCTGAACCTCCTGATATAGATGTAGATTTTGAACATGAACGCCGTGAAGAAGTCATTCAGTATATTTACCGGAAATACGGCCGTGAGCGCGCAGCTTTGGCCGCTACTGTGATTTGTTATCGCTTTAAAAGCGCCTTTCGCGATATCAGCAAAGCTTTGGGGTTTGAACTGCATCAGGTGGAGTTTTTCTTAAAAAATCTGCACAGGCGGGATAAAAGCCAGCACTGGAGCAGCCAACTGACTCAATTGGGGTTGGATCCACAAGCAAAAAAAGCTCAGCTTTTGGTGCAACTGGTGCAGCAACTGGTGGGCATGCCACGGCATTTATCCCAGCATGTCGGAGGTTTTGTCATATCCCAGGGGCCTTTGTACGAACTGGTGCCTGTGGAAAATGCCGCCATGGCCGATCGCACTGTGATCCAGTGGGATAAAGATGATCTGGAATCATTAAAACTATTAAAAGTCGATGTGTTGGCTTTGGGTATGTTAAGCGCCATTCGTAAGGCTTTTGATTTAGTCAGGCGTTACCAGAATACAGAGTTAAGCATAGCCGCCATCACCAAAGCAGGTGACGACCCCAGGGTGTATGAAGCCATTCAAAAAGCCGACACTATAGGTTTATTTCAGATTGAATCACGGGCTCAGATGTCGATGTTGCCCCGGCTTCGCCCGGCAAACTATTACGACTTAGTGATCCAGATAGCCATAGTGCGGCCCGGCCCTATTCAGGGTGATATGGTGCATCCTTATTTAAAACGCCGCCATGGTGAAGAAGCAGTGTCTTACCCTTCTGCTGCAGTACAACAAGTGCTGGAACGGACTTTAGGCGTGCCTATTTTTCAGGAGCAGGTGATTAAACTGGCGATGGTCGCCGCTGGTTTTACAGGGGGTGAAGCCGATCAGCTACGCCGCGCTATGGCCAGCTGGAAAAAAACCGGCGAGCTGATCCAATTTAAACAAAAACTGATCGATGGCATGTTAAGCAGAGGCTATCAGCAAGAATTTGCTGAACGTATTTACCAGCAAATTTGTGGTTTTGGTGAATATGGTTTTCCTGAATCACATTC
>CAMLSF010000096.1 GCA_946482615.1 uncultured Chromatiaceae bacterium
GACTCAAACTGTGAGAGGGCATTTTGTAAGATCCCACGCTCTTTAAGGGATAAGATAAAAGCGGAAAATCTCTCAGAATCAGAAGTAAGGTCGAGCATTTCACGTAGGTCTGAGTTTGAAAGTTCGCCACTTGGAATAGAGAATTGAAAATATTTATCAAAATTGGAAGGATGACAAACACGCATTTCCCTTAGCCAAGTTCTTGCAAAATCGCCAGTATATTGTGCACCTCCCAGCGCCCATTCAATTGTTGGAAATAGCTGTTTTATCATCTCTTTTAGGGCCTCCCGCTTGTCAGGGGAAGTCTTATCCAGGATTCCGTTAATTAAGGCAGATGTTGAATCTTGGCTGCGTCCATATCTGTCCGAGCCATTCTTTGTAAATATTTCTTTCGCGCGCGCAATTTCTTTATAAACATCTGGCTCAAATACTCTTAGACATTCAATCGCAATTAGATCAACAGGATTAACCTCAAAAGCACTTCTGCCTTTGAGTAAAGTAAAGTGAAAGGACAAAGTTGATGTATATCGGTAGACGCTTCGCAAATTGTCGAAGTATATTTTCAGGGCGCCATGAAAGATATTGCCCCATCGTCCTGAGTCAAACATGCTTGCTGCATATTTATCTTGCTCAATAATTCTATCCAACTTGTTAAACAATAGGCTATGAAGTCGCGTAATTTCTATCTGCGGAATATCAAAAGGTACTTGAATGATTTTTTCTAAATAATCCCGACCTAGCTGCTTACCGTCATTCATTTTGTCCTCTACCAAGTCTCGCTGAAATAGTAAAAGGAACACTACATTAGGAAACTCCAAGTTCGCTTTTATTAGCTGGAAAACCATCCTTAACTGAGATGAAGTTAACCTGTCTAAATCATCCATTACGACAATCAGAGGAGCTTTACGTGTTAGCAATAATGCTGAAAGCTCTTGCCTTATATCGCTCAAGCTCTGTTCCTTTTCTTTTGCCGTTTCCTCAATATTCCCACTTAATTTTCCCAGAATACCTTTACCCCACTTCAATGCAGCAGCCCAGCCGCCTAAGACAAATAGTAACAAGGTACTGACGTTATTTACCCACGTCTCGTTGGAAAAGTTTCCACCAACTCCGATAAGCGTCGCAAGTACGAATAATGTGGGAAGAGCTGAAGAAAGGCCTGAAATTACTTCCTCACCCGTGTTCAGGTAACGGCCATACTTTTTGAGGGTTGTCGCTAATTTTTTTCCTGATTTACTTTTGTCCTTTCTATTTATTGATTTTGATACTTCTTGAAAAAAGGAAGCCGTTATTTTCTCTTGTGCAGCCCATTCCCACGGGGAAAACTCAATAATATCTGGCTTATCTGTGGTAATTGCCTCTAGCTGAGATAAAGTCATGTTTTTAATGGAAGACTTTCCTGATCCCCAGTTACCATGAAGGGCAACCACTAAACTATCAGTCCCATGCCAACTAGCCATTGCATTCGCTAAGTCTGAGGAAAAGCCTGAGCGACCTAGCAAGTCGTCTTCTATCTTTGTGATTGGCCTATCCGAAGCAAATCCGTGTAAGTCTTTTGAATCCATATAAAGTCTCTGGGGAAAGGTCAGGAATAACAATCCATTTTAAAAAAGCAGCGCGGCCACAAGCCGAACATTTATCCGCCTGCATTTATGATATTTACTCATACCAAACTAACGTTGACGTACCGGTTATTCAATGATTTTTTCTAAAACGGCAAAAGAAGCAGTGTTAACAGAGATTTTAAGTAGACATTTACTCGACTTTCGCAAAAGGCAGGCTGGAACAAGCCCGGCCTTTTGACTATTGAATAAGGTTATTTACCAGCTTTTTCCGCCAGTTTAATCAACTGCTGTACCACTTCTTTTGGCTGGTTTTTCCGGTCAAAGAGTAAAGGGTAGTCTGTTCTGCCTTTCATGGGCCAGTTGTTGCGCCAGGTTTGGTTGTCGTTGACACCCCATAATGTTACCCGTTCAATGGCGTCGCTGTGGCGTAAAAATAACTCAAACAAGTGCAGGTATTTTTGGCTCAGCTGGTCGCTGACTGCTTGGGGTAAGCCGTCAGCGTAGGGGTTAAATTCTTGTTTTAACTGCATATTCAGTGAGATATCGGCGCCAATCTTTTCTGGCTCAGGAAAGGGCAAAACCGAGATATCCAATTCGGTTATCACCACCTTCAGGCCTGTGTTTTTAAAAGCTACAATAGAGTCTTCCACTTGCTGCAGCTCTGGGTAATCCAGGCTGTAATGGCCTTGTTCACCTATGCCGTAAATAGGCACATTTTTCGCTTTTAAAGCCGCCACCAGCTTTAATACACCGGCGCGTTTTTCCGGTTTAAATAAATTGAAGTCGTTGTAATACAGCTGGGCTTTAGGGTCGGCCTGATGCGCCAATTCAAAGACTGTGGCTATATAGTCTTCACCCAGGGCTTTATACCAGTTGGATTGGCGCAAGGTGCCGTCTTCATTTAAGGCTTCGTTGACCGCATCCCAGCCTTCAATACGGCCTTTGTAGCGGCCCATCACGGCGTTAATGTGGTTTTTCAGTCGGGATAACACCAGCTCTTTGGAGGCGGGTTGACCTGTGGCGTCCTGAAATACCCAGGCTGGTGTTTGTTCGTGCCATAACAGTACATGGCCTATCACTTTGATATTGTTGGCTTCGGCGTAGGCAATCATGGCGTCGGCGGCTGCAAAGTTGAACTGGCCTTCCACAGGTTCAATGACTTCCCACTTCATTACGTTTTCTGCGGTCACTACATTAAATTGTTGCTTCACCAGCTCCAGAGTGCCCGGCTCTTTGCCTTCGATTTGTGTGGCGCTTAACGCAGTGCCAATGCTGAAGTGTTTGCTGTACGCCTGCTTTAACGAGGTGTTTTGATCCTGTGCATACAGGCCACCTGTCAGAAGGGTACTGCACAACAAAACACAAAGTGAGGTAAAACGCATCAGATAACTCCACAAGTAATTAAAAATTAAGCTGAGATGCAGCTGTTATCCCGCTTTATCCAATTGATAGCGGATATGTGCCTTAAAAGGCTGGCCGGGGCGGGTAAAGTGAAATGGAAAATCTTTTTGGTTCGGTGAGTCAGGGAAAAACTGCGGTTCAAGGCAAATGCCCTGACGGGCTTTAAATGGTCCTTTTAAGTGTTCACCTGTGTAGACCTGCAGGCCCGGGTAGTCGGAATAGACACTCAGGCGTATTAAACCATCCGGGCTTATCAGCTCAGCCGCGGCCTGATGCAAATCGCCATTGACCACAAAGTTATAATCCATACGGATGCCGGACAGTGGCTTGGCTGTGCTGAAATCCAGTGGGCCACCCTGTACTTTGGGCAGCTCACCTGTTGGAATGCAGTGTGCGTCGACGCTGGTGTAATGGGCTGAATGCAGGCAAAGTTTGTGTTCGTCTATCGGGGCCTGATCCGGTGCCAGATTAAAATACGGATGCAAAGTGGGCCCAACCAGGGTCGTGACATTGCTGCTGGCTTCCAGTTCTATATCCAAAGCGCTTTGTTCAGACAACTGGTAAGTAACCCGGAAAAACACCGGGCCCGGATAACCGCCCTGACCATCGGCCATTTCGCAGCCTAAAACCAGCCTGGATTCCTGCTGTTCCAACAGGTGCCAGTTCATTTGGTGTAATCCAGCAGCACCACCATGCAATTGATTTTGCCCTTCATTTTGTTCCAGCTGATACAGCTGCTGACCAATCCGCAAACGGCCTTTGCTGATCCTGTTGGCGTAAGGCCCAACTAAAGCGCCCAGGTAAAAAGGGTCCTGGGCATAAGCGTCCGGATCGGCATAACTCAGGATCAACTCACGATGACTGTCTCCCACTGAAGTGGACCAGCGCTGCATAGCCGCACCACGTTCCAGTATGCTCAGCCGATCGCCCGCTTTATTGGTCAGATGAAAGACGTTCATATCTGTTTTCCTTATATGTCATCGCGTAGGGGCGGGTCTTGCACCCGCCCGTCTTGCGTTCAAATCAGATGTCAGCATGATAAAACAACACCGGGGTATAGATGGAAGGGCTGGGGCAAGCCCAGCCCCTACACCAGTACGTTCAGGGTTTAACCTTGCATATCTTCCAATTCAGTCCCCTTGGTCTCATGCACCATCCGGATCACAAAGAGGATAGAAAGCGCTGCTCCCAGGGTATAAAGACCATAAGTACCAGCCAGACCAATACCAGCCAGCAATAATGGGAAGGTCATGGTAATAATGAAGTTGCACACCCACTGTGCCAGGCCGCTGACGGCAAGGCCTAAACCACGGATTTGGTTCGGGAACATTTCGCCCAGCATCACCCACATTACAGGGCCCCAGGACATATTAAAAAAGAACACATAAGCATTGGCGCTGATCAAAGCCACCTGGCCCCAGTCACCTAACAGCAGATTGCCGTTTTCATCCTGACTGGCATTGGCAAAACAAAGTACCATCAAACCAAGCGTCAGGGCCATGCCGACTGAACCCCATTTCAGCAAAGGTTTACGGCCGACTTTATCGATAATCAGTAAGGTAATAACACAAGCCGCTATGCTTAAACCGCCGCTGATGACGTTAATCAGCAAAGCGTCAGATTCAGAAAATCCCACCGCTTGCCAGAGTACAGCGCCGTAATAAAACACCACGTTAATGCCCACCAACTGCTGGAAGCTGGCAAGACCAATACCGACCCAGACAATAGTGCGCACCTTGCCGGTTTGGCTATTGACTAAATCCATCAGGCGCGGCTGGTGATCAGCGGATAACGACTGCTGAATTTCAGCCAGTTTGCGGCTTGCCGCATCGCTGCCATACAAACGGCTCAGTACTGCAGCAGCGGCTTCATTGCTGCCTTTGAGCACCAGAAAACGTGGGCTTTCAGGAATAAAAAACAACATCAGCAGAAAAAGTATCGCCGGGAACAGTTCCATCCAGAACATCCAGCGCCAGGCGGCAAAATCAAACCACAACATAGCTGTGGAAGCGCCAGCATATTCAGCCAGCAGGTAATTGCTGACAAAAGCCATAAACAAACCAAAGATGATAGCGATTTGCTGCAAAGTGGTGAGCATGCCGCGGTAACGGGCTGGTGCCACTTCACAAATATAAGCTGGCGTAATGACAGAAGCTGCACCTACAGCCAGGCCACCTAAAACCCGGTAAAGCACAAACTCAAAGGAGCCTTCGGCAATACCAGAACCCCAGGCGCTGACAATAAAAAACACAGCAGAGATTAATAAGATAGTTTTACGGCCACTGATATCGGCCAGTCGACCGGCAAAAAAAGCACCCACAGCGCAGCCTAACAACATACTGGCGACATTAAAGCCTGTGCCCACACTTTCTGAGTTAAAAGCCTGTTGCAGACCATCCACAGTGCCGTTGATCACACCGCTGTCAAAACCAAATAAAAAGCCGCCTATGGTGGCGACTAAGCTGATAAACAAAATAAAGACCTTATTGTCTTCTGAAACGGCTGACTCGTTGCTGTGCTGCAAAATAATGACTCCTTTGGGTAAGTGCATAGCCTGAGCATAAGTTCTGTTTGACTGAAATACAGCCAGCTTGTTAAAAATCATAATTCTTTCAGTACATTCCGTTAGTCCACTTTAGCAACTGTCAAGGTATGTTAAGGTCAGAAAAAAATCAGTAGTGACAGCTGGCTGCCAGATCAGTCAGTAGTGCATGCGACAGATAAAAATTAAAAATAACGGCTTGTGTGAAGCAAGCCAGCAACAGGCGAATTGATATGCAAACAGCAGTACAAAAATTATCTGTGACCGAAAAAATTGGTTATAGCCTCGGGGACCTGGCGGCTAATTTAATTTTCCAGACCCTGATGACCTTCCTGGCTTTTTTCTACACAGATGTGTACCAGATCCCACCGGGCGCTGCCGCCACTATTATTTTTATCGGTGGTTTAATAGGGGCTTGTTTTAACCCCATTATGGGTATTATTGCCGACCGCACTCAAAGCCGCTGGGGCAAGTTCAGACCCTGGATCCTCTGGACTTCAGTGCCTTTTGGTGTCATTGCCTTGCTGGCGTTCAGCACACCGGATTTCAGCCCTGAAGGCAAAATTGCCTATGCCTTTATTACTTATGTCGTGCTGGTACTGGTGTATTCAGCCAACAACCTGCCGTACTCAGCCTTAAGTGGGGTGTTGACCGGCAATATGGCGGATCGCAACAGTTTATCGGCCTATCGTTTTGTTGCTGTGATGGTGGCGCAGTTTATTATTCAGGCGCTGTTATTACCCCTGGTACTGATTTTGGGTGATGGTGATAAAGCCGTGGGCTTTGAAAACACCATGACGCTCTTTGCCTGTGTTGGCATTGTGTTTTTCCTTATTACTTTTATCACCACCAAAGAACGGGTATTAACCTGTAGCTCAGAGAAATCTACTATCCGTCAGGACATTGGTGACCTGCTGAAAAACCGGCCCTGGGTCATTATGCTGGTGCTGACAGTGCTGGTGTTTATTACGCTGGCACTCAAAGGTGGCATGTATATTTTCTACTTTGAAAACTATCTGGATGAACAACAAGTCGCGGTCTTTCTTGAAGATATTGGTTTTAACTCCTTTATCGCCGGTTTAAACGCCATGCTGACCGGCATGGGGCTGACCGAGTTTCTTTGGCCTAAAGATGCAGCCACCTCAGGTTTTAGTTTGTTTAATGCCGGCGGCATTATCTGCATGATTATTGGTATAGGTTTTTCCAAAGCTCTGGCTGACAGGTTTGGCAAAAGGGATGTATTTGCGGTTGCGCTTTTTATCTCCACTTTATTTGTTTTGGCTTTTTATCTGTTCCCAGCGGACGCTATAGGGCTGGTGTTTTCTTCTCAGCTTTTGCATGGCTTTTTCTACGGCATCACTATTCCGTTGTTATGGGCCATGATCGCCGATGTGGCGGACTATTCCGAATGGAAAAACCATCGTCGTGCTACTGCCATTATTTTTTCTGCGATGATTTTTGGCCTGAAACTGGGCCTGAGTATAGGCGGCGCTTTAGTGGCCGGTATTCTGGCGCACTATGGTTATGACGCTCAGCTGCAGGTGCAGGCCCCTGAAACTATCCGTGGTATCCAGTTATCGGTCAGCCTTTATGCCTCTTTGCCTTTCCTGTTAGGAGTGGCTTGTATTTGCCTTTACGAAATTAACAAAGATAAAGAAAGCCAGATTGAGCAGGAGCTGAATGAACGCCGCGCTGCTGCTGGTTTGGCGCAAGCGGAGTAAGTTATGTCTGAAGATTTGAACGCTCAGGATTTAAAGGCACTAAAAGCCAAAGCCATTTCCCAGCCTCTGGTGGAGCATATTTATACAGCCGACCCTTCGGCTCATGTGTTTGATGGCCGTATTTATATTTATCCGTCACACGATATAGAGGCTGGTATTCCCTTTAACGACAACGGTGATCACTTTGGTATGCAGGATTACCATGTGTTGTCGCTGGATCACCCAAACAGCCCTGCTGTGGATCATGGGGTGGCTTTGCATATTAAAGATGTGCCCTGGGCTGAACGTCAGATGTGGGCGCCGGATGCCGCCAGAAAAGACGGCAAGTACTACTTTTACTTCCCGGCCAAAAAACCAGACGGCATTTTCCAGATTGGTGTGGCTGTGGCCGATTCACCTGTGGGGCCTTTTCAAGCCCAGCCAGAGCCTATAGCAGGCAGTTACTCCATAGATCCGGCCGTATTTGAAGACGATGACGGCAGTTTTTATATGTACTTCGGCGGTATCTGGGGCGGACAGTTACAAAACTACCGTAACAATAGATACAGCGCTGATTATGCCGAACCTAAGGCCGACGAACCGGCGTTAGGGCCTAAAGTGGCGAAATTACGCGACGATATGCTGGAGTTTGCTGAAGCGCCACGTGAAGTGCTGATTTTGGACGAACAAGGTCAACCGCTGTTGGCCGGTGATACAGACAGACGTTTTTTCGAAGCGTCCTGGCTGCATAAATACCAGGGCAAATACTACTTCTCGTACTCCACAGGCGACAGCCACTTTTTATGTTATGCCACAGGGGATAATCCGTACGGGCCTTTTACTTATCAGGGCCGTATTTTAGAACCTGTAGTCGGCTGGACTACGCACCATTCCATCTGTGAATTTGCAGGTAAATGGTATCTGTTTTACCACGACTCTATTTTGTCCGAAGGCGTCACTCATTTACGTTCCGTCAAAATGGCGGAAATTCAGTATGACGCGGCTGGCAAAATCCAGACCTTAAAGCCCTACAGGGATTAACCAGGTATTTAACAGGAGGCGCCGGTGGGCAAACAACTTCTCTCTGCAGTGCTTGGCTTAGGCGTCGCTTTTGCGGCTTCAGCAGAGCAGCCTTATCAAAATGCCAGTTTGCCCACAGAGCAGCGGGTGGCGGATTTGTTATCGCGCATGACGCTGGAAGAAAAAGTGGCTCAGCTGCAAACCGTCTGGCAACAACGCCGCACTCTGGAGGATAAAAACCTGCAGTTTCTGCCGGAAAAAGCCAAAGAATTAATACCACTGGGCATTGGTCATATAGGCCGTCCCAGCGAGTTTAAAACACCGCAGCAAACCGCCGAATTTAATAATGCGCTGCAGCGCTGGTTAAAAGAACACACCCGCCTGGGTATTCCTGCTTTGATGCATGAAGAAGCCTTGCACGGTTATGCCGCTTTTGATGCCAGCAGTTTTCCTCAGGCGATAGCTTTGGCCAGCAGTTGGTCACCGGCGGATATGCAGGACTTGTATGCACTGACAGCCCGCGAAATGCGTGCGACCGGTTCGCATTGGGCATTAACTCCTGTGCTGGATATAGCCCGCGACCCACGCTGGGGCCGGATTGAAGAAACCATGGGCGAAGATCCTTATCTGATGTCGGCTATGGGCGTGGCAGCGGTGCAGGGGTTTCAGGGCGATACGGGTAAAAGTGGCCCTTTTGCTGCTGATAAAGTAGTGGCGACTTTAAAACACCTGACAGGTCATGGTCAGCCAGCGGCCGGGGTTAATATAGCGCCGGCTTTTATTGGTGAACGTGAACTGCATGAAGTGTTTTTGCCGCCTTTTGAAGCGGCGGTCAAGCTGGCACATGCCGGCAGTATTATGGCGTCCTACAACGAAATTGACGGTATACCTTCTCATGTCAATAAGCCTTTGCTCGAAGATATAGTGCGCAAGCAGTGGGGTTTTGGCGGCGTGATTGTCAGTGACTATTTTGCCATTGAAGAATTGGGCAGCAGACATGGGTTGTACGACAGCGAAGCGGCCTCGGCCAAAGCAGCCTTGTTAGCTGGTGTCGATATGGAAACGCCGGACCCAAAAACTTTCCCGCATTTAACAGCTTTAGTGAAATCAGGTCAGTTGGATGAAGCGGCGATAGACAAAGCCGTTAGTCGGGTTTTGGCGCTGAAATTCAGATTAGGTTTGTTTGAACAACCTTATGTCGATGCCAGCAAAGCCAATGCCTTAGTCGGAGCTGCTTCAGACCGGACTTTTATCCGTCAGGTGGCCGAAAAGTCTATGGTGCTGCTGAAAAATGACGGCACTTTGCCGCTAAAAGCCGACAAAATCAAACAACTGGCGGTGATAGGCCCTCATGCGGATGAAGTGTTATTAGGGGGCTACAGCAGTATTCCGCGCCAGACCGTCAGTATTGTCGATGGCCTGCGGCAGAAGCTTAAAGGCAAAGCCAAAGTCGAATTTGCTCCTGGCACTAAGCTGATTCAGGATTTAACCAAAACTCCGGCTAAACAAGCGGCTTTTGTCACCAGTGACATAGCAGAGCGCAGCAAAGCCGCTGGTACCTATTCGATGCAACGCTGGAATTATGACGATATTCGTTTAGCGGACGATCAGGACCGTAAAGGTTTGCTGGAACAAGCCGTCGCTTTGGCGAAACAGTCTGACGCTGTGGTGCTGGTGTTAGGTGAAAACGAAGGTTTATCGCGTGAAGCCTGGGCCGACAGTCATTTAGGTGATCGCAGCAGTTTAGATTTGGTAGGTAATCAACTGGAGTTAGCCAAAGCTATTCTGGCGACAGGCAAACCGCTGGTGCTGGTGCTGACCAATGGCCGGCCTCTGGCTTTGGGTGAACTGGCCTTGTCTATGCCGGCCATTATCGAAGCCTGGTATCTGGGGCAGGAAACCGGCTCAGCTTTAGCCAATGTGTTGTTTGGCGATCTAAGCCCTTCCGGCAAATTACCTCTGACGTTTCCGCGCAGTGCTGGCCATATTCCAAGTTATTACAATCACAAAGTATCTGCCAAAAGAGGTTATCTGTTTGATGACATCAGCCCACTTTATCCTTTTGGGCATGGCCTGAGTTACAGCAGTTTTGACTACAGCGCACTGCAGATTGAGGACAGCAAAGCCACAGCCAATGGCGAAGTGAAGCTGAGTCTGACTCTGCGCAATAGCGGTCAGTTTGATGCGACCGAAGTAGTGCAGCTCTATATTCATGACCCGGCCGCCAGTGTGACCCGTCCGGTCAAACAGCTGAAAGGTTTTATCCGGGTGCCACTGAAAGCGGGTGAGCAGGCGAATGTTGAATTTACTCTGCCGGTGAACCTGCTGGCGTTTTTTGATCAACAAATGAACTGGGTAGTGGAGCCCGGCGAAATCAAATTGATGATTGGCAGCTCTTCGGCAGATATCCGGCTGAATGGCAGTGTGAACATCAAAGGCGAAACGACAGAGGTCAGTGCCAACAAAGCGTATTTAAGTCAGGCACGGATTTATTAACAGGCAGGCGGGAGCAAAGGCGATGGCGAAGGCAAAAAAGCGGAAAGAGCTCGGCAAGGGTTTACTGATGTTGGCTGGTGGTTTGGTGTTAACTGGCTGTGGTCAGCCTGCAGTGCAGACACCCGAAGCTGTGCCTGAACAGGCAGCCAGTCAAAGCTCAGCCGAAAAACCTGTGATTATTCCTGCCAACTGGCCTTTGCAACAACCGCCTATAGCCCGCAATCAGGCCATTGAAGACAAGATCAAAACCTTGTTAAGCCAAATGAGCCCTGAACAAAAAGTGGGTCAGATTATTCAGGCCGATATTGCTTCTGTTACACCACAACAAGTGCGGGATTATTATCTGGGTTCTGTACTTAACGGTGGTAACTCAGCACCGGGTCGGGACAACAGAGCAGGTGCTGCCGCCTGGCTGGAACTGGCCGATGCCTTTTGGCACGCCAGCACGGACACCAGCGATGGCCGGCCTTATATTCCTGTGATGTGGGGCACAGACGCTGTGCATGGCCACAGCAACGTCAAAGGCGCCACTATTTTTCCGCACAATATAGGCTTGGGCGCTATGCGTGAACCAGAGCTGATGCGTGAAATAGGCCGTGTGACTGCAGCCGAAATGCAGGTGACAGGTCTGGACTGGACTTTTGCCCCTACCATTGCCGTGGTACGGGATGATCGCTGGGGCCGCACTTATGAGTCCTATGGTGAAGACCCACAACTGGTCGCTTCTTATGCCCCTCATATTCTGCAGGGTATTCAGGGTGTGCCTGGCTCAGCCGACTTTTTAAAAGGCCAGCATATGCTGGCGACAGTCAAACACTTCCTCGGTGACGGTGGCACTGTGGATGGCAAAGATCAGGGCGACAACCAGCATACAGAAGCAGAGTTGCGGGATATTCATGGCACCCCTTATTACAGCGCTATAGCCGCAGGCGCCCGGGTGGTGATGGCGTCTTATAACAGCTGGTTCGGTGAAAAAATGCATGGCTTCCGGCCTATGCTGAACGATGTACTGGTCGAGCGTATGGGCTTTGACGGTTTTGTCGTAGGCGACTGGAACGGCCATGGGCAGGTCAAAGGTTGTACGCCCACAGACTGTGCTAATTCGCTGTTGGGTGGCCTGGATATGTTTATGGCGCCGGACAGCTGGGAAAAGTTGTATCAGAACACATTGGCTCAGGTGAAAGACGGCCGTATTTCCATGCAGCGCCTGGATGAAGCCGTCAGCCGTGTACTGCGGATCAAAGCCGAAATGGGTTTGTTTGAGCAGGTCAAACCTTCAGAGCGGCCTCTGGCTGGGCGTTACGAATTACTCGGAAGCCCGGAGCACAGAGCTGTCGCTCGTCAGGCTGCCCGTAAGTCGCTGGTATTACTGAAAAACAACCAGCAATTATTGCCACTGAAGGCCAATGCTAAGGTGTTGGTGGCTGGTGATGGTGCCGATCATATAGGCAAACAAAGCGGCGGCTGGACCTTAAGCTGGCAAGGCTCAGGCAATAAAAATACCGACTTCCCCAATGGTGAATCTATTTATGCCGGTATTAAGCAGGCGGTGGAAGCAGGGGGTGGCAAAGCTGAGCTGAGCGAAAACGGCCGTTTTACTGATAAACCTGACGTCGCTGTGGTGGTCTTTGGTGAAGAACCTTATGCCGAATTTGTTGGCGACCGCAGTCACCTGGCCTTTGATGATGGCCGGGCTCTGCAAATTCTGACTGAATTAAAAACTCAGGGAATTCCGACTGTGTCGGTGTTTTTGTCGGGCCGGCCTTTGTGGGTCAATCCTGAGTTAAATCAATCCGATGCTTTTGTTGCCGCTTTTTTACCCGGCACTGAAGGGGGCGCGGTAGCGGATCTGCTGATCCGTTCGCCTGAAGGGGAAATCCGCCATGATTTTCAGGGCAAATTATCCTTCTCCTGGCCTGCTAAAGCGACGGGCGAACTGTTGAATCTGGGCGATAAAAACTATCAGCCGCAGTTTGCTTATGGTTATGGCCTGACCTATAGCGACAACACCGAAGTGGCACAACTGAGTGAAGAGTCGGGCATTAGCGCCGATCAGGTGCTGAATTTCAGCCGTTATCTGCATGCCGGCAAAGCGGTTAATCCATGGCAGTTACAGCTGCTGGATAAAGGTGAAGTGGCTGTAGTGACAGAGCCGCTGCAAAAATCCGCGGGTGGTGCTTTGGAAGCTGCAGCCACAGACAGATTACAGCAGGAAGATTCGGTGCTTTTGACATTCCATCAGGACGCTGCTGTGGTTTTAAACCATGCGCAGGGGGTGGCGTTGGATTTAAGCCGCCAGGCCAATGGTGATATGACGCTGGAGCTGGAGTATCAGGTGGTGGCTGCGACTGAAGGCAAGGTCAAGGTGGCTATGCAATGTGGTGAGAATTGTAAATCCAGTCTGGATTTCAGCAGCTATTTTAGCAGCATGAATGGGAAAGGCTGGCAGAGTCTGAAGATCCCTTTACGCTGTTTCACAACAGCCAACAGCACTTTTGATCTGACCAAAATCAGTCAGCCTTTGGTGCTGGAAGCGAGTTCAGGCTTAAAGCTGCAACTGGCGAAAGTACGGCTGGCCGAAAACGAAGGCCAGGGCCAATGCGGTGAATAAAACTCCGGGTCAGAGCCTTGGCTCTGACCCTATGTCCTACGAATTCCAGGTGTTGAACGGGATAGGCTTTATGTTAAGACTCTTACTGACCACAGCTTTACTACTGAGCCCTTTGGCCCATGCCGATATTCGTCTGCCTAAGCTGATTGGCGATGGCATGGTGTTACAGCGCGATACAGTGATTCCGCTTTGGGGCTGGGCTGCTGCCGATGAAACAGTGGAAGTGCGTTTTAATGGCCAGCTGGTGGGGCAGGTCAAAACCAAAGAGGGCCGCTGGACTGTGTCATTACCAGCGCAGCAGGCAGGTGGCCCGCATCAGTTAAGTTTTAAAGGCCAAAATCAGATTGAGCTGAACGATATTTATTTTGGCGATGTTTGGGTCGCGTCCGGCCAGTCTAATATGGAAATGGAAATGGCGCGGCTGGCTGAGGCTTATCCGGAGGATTTAACAAGCGCAAATTACCCTTTGATCCGCCAGTTTAAGGTGCCACAAGAGTACAACTTTAAAACACCACAACAGGATTTCAGCGGCGGTGAATGGGTGTCTGCCAGCCCGCAAACAGTAGCCAATTTCTCTGCTCTGGCCTTTTATTTTGGCCGCGAGCTGTATCAGCATAATGCTGTGCCTATAGGCATTTTAAATAATGCTTTGGGTGGCTCGCCTGTTGAAGCCTGGATGAGTGAAGAGGCCTTGCAACCTTTTCCTGACGCTTTGGCTGAAGGCATTAGGTTTCGTGATGATCAATTAATTCAGTCCATCACAGCGGCTGATAAACGTAAAAATGATACATGGTATGGTGATTTAAAGCGCCGTGACCCGGGTTTAACCAGCAAAACGCCCTGGTACAGCCCTGCGTTGGATGACAGTGCATGGCAAAAATTTACTGTGCCTGGCTTCAGACCAGAGCCTTTCACCGGCGTCTGGTGGCTGCGCAAAAACATCGAGTTAACGGCAGAGCAAGCACAAGAGGCCAGCGTTTTGCGTTTAGGTTCAATAGTCGATGCCGACGAGGTGTATATCAATGGCAAACAAGTGGGCATCACCACTTATATGTATCCGCCACGCCGTTATGAATTACCCCAGGGGGTACTTAAAGCCGGCACTAACTTAATTGCGGTACGGATCACCGCCACCAATGGCAAAACAGGCCTGATACCGGATAAACCTTATTGGCTGGGCACGGACGCCAATCCGTTACCGCTGACTGGCGAGTGGAAAATGCAAAGTTCAGCTGTGGCAAAAAATTTACCTGGTGATACTTTTATCCGCTGGAAACCTCTGGGTTTATACAACGGCTTATTGGCGCCTTTAACTTCTTTGCCGATCAAAGGGGTAATTTGGTATCAGGGCGAGTCCAATGTGGGTGCCTATAAAGACTATCAGCCACGTTTTACCGCCATGATCCGCGACTGGCGCGCCAAGTGGGCACAAGGCACAGGGCAGCAAAATCAGTTTCCATTTTTATTTGTGCAACTGGCGAATTATCTGGAAAAAACTGAAGATCCTGTCGATAGCGCCTGGGCAGGTTTACGTGAAGCGCAGCGTCAAAGCCTATCTGAAGCCAACACCGCTATGGTGGTGGCTATCGACAAAGGTGAATGGAATGATATACATCCGGTCGATAAAAAGACCTTAGGCCAGCGCCTGGCCTTAGCAGCTCGCGCCGTAGCTTTGGGTGAAAACCTGGAATACAAGGGGCCTGAACCTGCTTCTGTGACTGCAGAAGGCTCAAAGCTCAAACTCAGTTTTCATCACAGCGGCACAGGTTTGGTGCTCAAAGGCACAGACAACAGCTTTGCAATTGCAGGTGCTGATGGTCAGTATCGTTGGGCACAAGTGCAGCTAAAAGGCGAACACTTACTGTTGTCGCACCCTGATATCAAAACACCAGTTAAAGTGCGTTATGGCTGGGCCGATAATCCGCCAGCTGTGCTTTATAACAGTGATGGTTTACCCGCAGGGCCTTTTGAGGCCTCAGTTACGACGGGTC
>CAMLSF010000097.1 GCA_946482615.1 uncultured Chromatiaceae bacterium
GATTAGTGACCAGCGATTTGCATCTGGCCAATCAGCACTGACCCTGTCAGCACACCGCCGCGAGGGTCAACGTCTTTGCCTATGGCCTGAATATCCATAAACATTTGCTGCAAAGTACCAGCTATAGTGATTTCGGACACCGGGTATTGGATTTGACCGTTTTCGACCCAGAAACCAGCAGCACCACGGGAGTAATCCCCTGTTACTGTATTGACGCCCTGCCCCATCAGTTCTGTCACCAACAAACCAGTGCCCATATCACGACAGAGCTGAGCTAAATCAGCATCGCCATGTTGCACCAACCAGTTGTGAATACCACCGGCATGACCTGAACTGGGCAAACCTAACTTGCGGCCTGAATAACTGGTGGTCAGGTAGGTATTTAATACACCTTTATCCAGTATGGTTAAATCACGGGTTTTTACGCCTTCCCCGTCAAAAGGGGTGGAAGCCAGAGCTTTCTTTAAATGCGGACGCTCAAGAATGGTCACTTTGTCAGACATCACAGCCTGGCCCACTTTATCCAGCAGGAAGCTGGATTTACGGTAAATACTGCCACCACTGATCGCAGACACCAGATGACCAAATATACTGCTGGCGATATCAGCCCGGAAAATCACCGGCACTTTTTGCGTGCCCAGTTTGCGGCCATTTAAGCGCTGCACTGTTTCCTTCGCCGCTTCACGACCAATCAAAGCCGGGTCCAGTAAGTCGCTTAATTCACGGGCCACTGTGTAGCTGTAATCCCGCTGCATATCTTCGCCTTCTTCGCCTATCACCACACAACTTAAGCTGTGGCGGCTGCTTGGATAACCCACCAGTTGACCATGGCTGTTGCCATAGACTTTTAAGCCCTGATGTGACGAAAAGGACGCACCTTCCGAGTTGGTAATACGGCCATCATAAGCAAAAGCCGCTTCTTCCGAGGCTTTACACCATTCAATAGCTTGTTCAGTAGAAACAGAGGCCGGGTGAAATAAATCCAGATCCGGCGGTGACAATTCCAGCCAGGCAGCTTCTGCTAAACCGGCGTGTGGGTCTTCCGAGGTATAACGGGCTATATCAATTGCCGCTTCGACTGTGCGTTTTAACGCGGCCGGGCTTAAATCAGCGGTCGAAGCTGAACCTTTACGCTGACCAACATAAATACTGATGCCTAAACCACCGTCCTGATTAAACTCAACGGTTTCCACTTCACCATGGCGGGTTTCGACACTTAAACCCCGGGTGCGGTTCATAGAGGCTTCGGCGCTGCTGGCGCCTAATTGTTTGGCATGCGCCAGCACCTGACTGACGGCATCTTTTACTTCGGCGATTTCTTGCCAGATTGTAACTTCGGTTTGACTCATCTGTTTTTATACCTACCAGAATTTTAGGCTCAGCTTATCATAGTTCCGCAGGAATTGGACGTAGGGGCAGTCCACGCCGCTGTGGCTGCAAGTACGAAGGGCGCGGCTGCTATTGCCCGGGAGATCAGGTATACTTGCCACATTAACTAAGATGGTAAGAGAATTCTATGGCCGATATGACCGACTTTACCCATGGTGACGACTGGGATGTTGAGCATGGTAAAAGTAAGACCCAAGTCAAAAAAGAGATGACTGCATTACAAAAGCTGGGCGAAGAGCTGGTGGCGTTAAGCCCTGCTGCCCGCGCTAAGTTAGATTTGGATGACGAGTTAACAGAGGCTTTGGCTCTGGCTGACAAGCTGGTGAAAAAACACGAAGCCTTGCGCCGCCATATCCAGTTTATCGGCCGTTTAATGCGTACCCGCGATCTGGAACCTATTGAACGGGCTTTGGCCGTACTGCGTAACACCAATCAGGCCGCCACCCGTAAGTTTCATTTAGTCGAAACCTGGCGGGATAAACTGATCGCCAACCCGGATGCTGTGACTGAATTTGTGGCCGCTTTCCCTCAGGTGGACGTACAGCAACTACGCACACTGATCCGTAATGCGAAAAAAGAACAGGAAAAGAACCAGCCGCCTAAGGCCTTCCGTGAACTGTTTCAGCTGATTAAACCTGCTATTTTAGAAGACTAAACGATGGGTCAAAACGATGGGGCCAGGCCTTGGATTTTGAATTTTCAATTCAAGATCCAAGGCCTGACCCCATTTTTATATCAACCGCTTCACCACTAAATCTGCACCTATACGACGCAACTGACCTAACAGCTTTTGCACTAAGTCCGGATAATCCCGCACTGTTTCAATTTCTGAATAATGCACAATCTCTTTGGCGTGAGCTGTGATCACTTGTTTTTCCTGCTCCAGCAAAGCTTTGAGTTGCTGCAACTCGTCTTCCACATAAATACCATTTTCAAAATCGAGTGCAAAAGCCCGCGGATTCAGGTTGTGGCCGGTAAAGAGGTGTTTGACGCCATCCACACTCAAACCTTTGAGGTGATAGCTGTTGTCTTCGTGTTTCCACAGTTTGACGTGCAGCAAACCGCTATCAATAAACTTCTGATTGGCACGGACAAACTTACGCAAAATGGTTTCGTAGAAATAGGGTAAACCACCAATTTTGCTAAAACGCTGGCCTGGCGGAATGTAGAAATCGTTAGCGGTTTTGTCGCCCACTACTATGGTCACAGTGACACCACGTTTTAAACATTTACGCAGCGCTCGGGCCAAAGCCACAGGCGGATTAAAATAAGGGGTGTAAATCAACACATCCTGCTGCGCTACAGCAAGCAAAGCCAATACAGTGCTATTGAGCTCATTGTTGCGGCGCCCTAAGCCCATCAGCAACGAAGCGCGCAAAGCTGAATCTGTTTTATCTTCATACTGATAACGGGTCGCTTTGGCATGTTTGAGCCATAAACGCGACTGGCGTTTGACAGCCTGACTGACATAAGCTTCGTCATCCAGCAGTTCAGGGGTTTGTTCTTCATCACCAAATAACCGCTGATGCGCCTGCACTATGGCGTCTGTCATCACCTGATTTTGCAGCACCAAATAACGATCTGCACGGTAACGGCTTTGCTCCGCCAGATAAACATTGTTCAGTGACGCACCGCTGTACAATAAGGTTTGGTCAAACACAAAACCTTTTAAATGCAGCACACCAAACAGCTCACGCTTTTTCACAGGCACACCTATGATTTGAATAGGTAAGTCGTAATCTTTGGCTATTTCGCGGTAAAAATCGTTGTTAGTGCGGGCCCCTTCCTGACCTATCAGGCCACGCCGGGCGCGGTGGAAATCGACATAAACAGTCACCTGCAAATCAGGTTTTTGTTGTTTGGCGGCAAATAAAGCCCGCAGAATTTGTTCACCTGCTTCATCAGCCTGCAAATACAAGGCGGTGATCACAATACGATGTTGCGCGCGCTGGATCAGATCCAGCACAGTGCTTTTGTAATCAGCAGCTGACCACAACACAGAAACGGTTTCAGCCACCAGATCTGTTTTTGGTAATTTGGCCAGACGGCGTCTGTTTAACAAAGTTTGTAACATAACAGGCGAAATTCTCAGTCAATGGATTTAATTCGGGTCAGAATAAAATGAAAGCTTTGATTTAATTTTACTCTGACCCGGATTATTTAATGGGTGGGATCTTGCCGCAAAACGGCACAAAGTCCTAGTGTTTTTCGTCTGAAAGCTGGTTACGCCGTACCGCCGACCGTCATCGCATCCAGTTTCAGCGTAGGTTGCCCTACCCCCACAGGCACACTTTGACCTTGTTTACCACAAACGCCAACACCAGCGTCCAGGGCTAAATCGTTGCCAACCATAGACACCTGTTGCATCGCCTCAGGGCCGTTGCCAATCAGGGTTGCGCCTTTGATAGGAGCAGTAATTTTGCCATCTTCAATCAGATAGGCTTCTGAGGCAGAGAACACAAATTTGCCTGAAGTGATATCGACCTGACCGCCACCAAAATTCGGTGCGTAAATACCTTTTTTCACGCTGCCGATAATTTCCTGCGGATCATAGTCACCCGCCAGCATATAGGTGTTGGTCATACGAGGCATAGGCAAATGGGCAAAAGACTCACGACGGCCATTGCCTGTAGGCGCTACATTCATCAGCATGGCATTGTGTTTGTCCTGGATATACCCCTTCAGAATACCGTTTTCAATCAACACGTTGTGTTGACTGGCTGTACCTTCGTCGTCGATATTCAGTGAACCACGGCGATGGGCTAAAGTACCATCGTCCACGATAGTGCAGTGTTTGGACGCGACCTGCTCACCAACACGACCTGCGAAAGTCGAAGAGCCTTTGCGATTAAAATCCCCTTCCAGACCATGGCCCACAGCTTCGTGTAACAAAACGCCTGGCCAGCCAGAGCCCAATACCACAGGCATAGTGCCGGCTGGTGCATCCACCGCTGTTAAATTCACCTGAGCCATACGTACTGCTTCACGGGCATACCCCTGCCAGCGTGGGGAACCATTGACATCTTCAAGGAAATACTGATAGTCAGTGCGGGCGCCACCACCACTGCCGCCCCGTTCACGGCGACCGTTATGATGCAACAGCACTGAACAGTTCAGTCGCACTAAAGGACGGATATCTGTCGCAAAAGTACCATCTGAGGCGGCCACTAAGACTTCTTCATAGACGCCGGATAAACTGACCGCCACTTGCTCGGCACGGCTGTCCAGACTGCGGATAAAAATCTCCATCTGCTTGAGCAGCTCCACCTTGGCGGTATTGTCTAAACTTTGCAGCGGCTCACAAGGTAAATAAATTTGCGGCTGGGATTGTTGCTTAAAAACCTGTACTGAACCTTGTTGGCCCACTGCAGCTATACCACGGGCGGCTTCGGCTGCCTGCTTTAATGCAGCTGCTGAAATAGAATCAGCATAAGCAAAACCGGTTTTTTCACCACTAATTGCACGAACACCTACACCACGCTCGATGTTAAAAGAGCCATCTTTGACCAGACCATCTTCCAGAGCCCAGGATTCATGTATGCTGGACTGAAAATACAAATCGGCGTAATCCAGTTTATGAGCAAACAAAAAACCTAAGCTTTGTTGTAAATCACTGGCGCTTAAGTCACTGGCGCTTAACAGGTTGTGTTCGACCTTACTCATGCTTTGAACTCACTTTGAAATCTGTTGTGGTGCCTTACCGGCATTTTCTCTGCCAGCTGCTGGCAAAGCTCTAAATCTGTTTCAACACTCAGCACCATTTCGCTGCTGCCATCGGCTTCAGCCAGAATACGGCCCCATGGGTCGATAATTACACTATGGCCATAGGTCTGACGACCATTGCTATGAGTGCCCACCTGAGCTGGTGCCACGACAAAACTCTGGGTTTCGATAGCACGGGCTCTTAACAAGGTATGCCAATGCGCTTCCCCTGTCACAGTAGTAAAGGCTGAAGGCACAGCCATCACATTCATGCCCTGAGCAGCTAAAGCCTGAGCTAAGCCGGGAAAACGCATATCGTAGCAAATCAGCATGCCAAGTTTTAGCTTATCCAGTGACACCAGGCTGAGTTTATCCCCCGCCATAGTAGTGGCAGACTCCAGATACTGCTTGCTGCTGTCATTAACTAAGGCATCAAATAAATGGATTTTCTGATAATCAGCAACCAATTCACCTTGCGGACTGTATAACAAACTGCTGGCGGCAAAACGTGTTGGATCAGAAGTTTGGGTCGGCAAAGTACCCACTAATAAATGCAGCTGATGTTGTTTTGCTAAAGCTGCATAGGCGTTTTGCAAAGGACCACAGCCTAAGGCTTCCGCCAATTGCAGGTTTAAGCCGTCAGGGCCTGCAAATACAGCGACACCTTCAGGCAATACCGCCAGATGTTGTGATGCTTTGGGTAACTGAGCCAGCAACTGATCCACCTTCGCCAGATTCACCAAAGGATCAGGGCCACTGGTCAATTGCACTGCCGATAAACGCCAGAGTTCAGCCATTAGCTTTCTCCCTGGTTTTATCCTTTGCTTTACTGCTTGCTGCAGGTTTGACAGGCTTTTGTTTTGATTCTTGTTCCTGCTGCAAACGTAAGCGCTTTTCCTGCTCAGCTTTTAATAATTCAGAACGTGGGATCTCCACCTCTGTGGTATGGCGCGCCACTTCCACCACTTCCGGCTGATCAAAATTACCTGTGACGACAAAATTGACTTTGGACACCACTTCAGCCGACTCCACAATTTCATCCAGAGCCAAAGCGGCTAAACCTGTGGCCGGATTAAACTGCAATAAAGCCACTAATACTGGCAAACTCGAAGTAATTTTAGGTAAAAACGCCATCTGATAATCCAGCTGCCTTGTGACTAAATCAGCATAACCCTGAATTTCAATTTTACCTGCAGCACCATCCACCATGGTATTGTTGGTATGGACTACACCTTTATCCAGCTGCAAATCACCTTTCATTTCAGTGTAGAAAAAGCCCTTGGAGAAAATATCCCTGAAGTCCAGTTTCAGTTTACGCACCAGAGAGCCCAGACTGAATAATGACAATAAGCGCGCGCCTTTGTCGCTGACTTCAGACAAAGAACCTTCGCCCAACTGCCAGTTCAGTTTGCCGCCCAAGGTGGCGTAATTAAACTGAGTAGGAC
Source organism: uncultured Chromatiaceae bacterium (assembly GCA_946482615.1). Next base: position 6,537 of record CAMLSF010000097.1, read on the forward strand.
CACCAGCCCAGCTGATGCTGTCTATCTGCACCTGAGCCGGACTGCCGGCTATAGCTGAGCTTAAATGATAGTCTTTCATCAGTTGACCAAAATCAGGGCTGGTTAAGCTGGCTGATAAAGTAGTCACACCAGCGTCAGCATCTTTTTGCCACTGGCCTTTGATGCTTAACTGATGATTTTTATAACGGGATTCAAAACTTTGTATCAGTAAGCGCTCACCGTCTGCTTCGGTTTGCATCGTCAGTTGGCCTAAATCAAAAGGCCCAAAGACGCAACTTTTACACTCCAGTTTGATTGGTGGTAAATCAGCCAGCCAGGGCATAGGTTCAGGTTTAACCACTTCAGCCAGCGCTTTGGCGATTTGTTGCTCTTTAGTAAGCTTTGCCAAAGATTCTGCTGCCGCCAGAGCTTCTGCTTCAGCCTTAACAGGGTCGTAGGGGAAAAGTTTCAAAAACTCCAGATTGGCTTCTATGCCTTGCGCCATAAAGTCTTTTGCAAACTTTAACTGGCCTTTGGTTTGGGTTGAATTCAGATCCAGCATCCAGGCATCTGTACCTGGCTTTAACTGCAACTGCACCAGCTCAAAGCTGAGATCGTCCGTCACCGTCAGTGTATTTACCCTGGCTTTGACTGAAGTTAAAGCGGGCAATAGTCCGGCTTCATCCGATTGCTGACTGACTTGCTGACGGATCAGCTCAAACCAGGGCATAAAGTCAGTTTTATCCAGATTGGCGCTGATGGTAAAACCATCGGCAAAACCGGCATTTTCTTTGCTGCCTAAACTTAAATGAGCGCGACCAATCTGGCCCTGGGCATGCACATAACTGGCGTCAAAAAACACTAAATCCTGATAAGTTAAGGCGATAACTGAGTTATCCTGACTGCCACTGGAAGACCAGAACACGGTGCCAGCCTGGCCGGATTTTTTCGCCAAAGGAGCAGGCAGCAGCAATTCGGTATCTGTTAAATCCAAAGCTAAATCGGCCTGGTAGGTGTAACCTTCGCCTGCCAGTAATAAATCCAGCTTAAACTGCCAGTTCAAAGGACCAGTAGCAAACTGCTCCAGCTGCGGTGCCAGACTCAGTAACAATTCATGGCTATTTTGTAAGCCCTGACTCAACAAAGAAACTTTGTAGTTGTCTTGTTGCTGTTCACCACGAAAGCCAAACTGCACCGGGATATTGCTGATAAAAAGCTGTAAATCATCGGCTGTCAGCAGATCATTGTGAAACTCAAGCCGACCCGTCAGGTTCTCACCAACTATAGCCGGGGCTGACAAAGCCACCCCATTACGTTCAAAGTCGATAGCCCCTTTCACATCGACTGTCGGCTCATTCAAACCTATAGTCAGACGCACATCGCCTTTAACAGGTCCTGTCACCCCTAAATACGCCAGAGTCTCACCGACAGAATCATGCAAAGGTGACGCCTGCATCAGGGTCGTCACCTGCTCAGCCAGCAATTGTTGTTTGATATCAATAATTAAGTTGTCGGCGTTGTATAAATCAGGAATGCCGACTTGCACCCCTTGATCCACTGGCGCATCAACCAGATAACCGGATTTACTGCTGATCAGCATGGAGGCATTTTCAAACAATAACTCGGCAGATAAATCCGTTAAGCTCGGCCAGTTTTCATCAAATAAAAACTCGGCATTGGTCACATCGGCCAGAGCCTGAAACACCCCGTCTTTTTCAGCATAAGGGTAGGCAGAAAAATCACCGGACCACAGCACTTTGCCTGAACTGACCTCCCCTGAAACCAGCGCAGGTTTAAGATAATTAATCACAGACTCCGGCATATAAAACTTCGGGAAAAACTGTTCTGCGTTTTGTACCGGCACGCCATGCAGTTCGGCCACTAAATCCATATCAGGTTTATCGTCCAGATTGACCACCAGCTCAGCTTCCAGAGAAAAAGCGTCTTGCCATAAGCTCAGATAAGGCACCAGAATTTGCCAGTGCCCTGCCCTTTTACGCCAGGCCAGCTCCAGTTCGGCACCTTTGTAAGTCCAGTCCTTACTAAAAGCCTGATTCCATTGCAACGCTCCCTCTTCCGCTTTTAACCCCAGCCAGCCAAAGTGTGGTGAAGCGACAAAACGGCCATTAAAACCTTTCACACCTGGCACATCAGCCACTGGTGCTGAAGATAATTCATTAAACTGACCAGATAAGTACCACTGATCGTTTTCGGTGATCAGATCCAGACGCTCGACTTTACCGTCCAGTTGATAAGACAACAGCGATTGCAATTGCTCCGAACCGTCGGAAAACAACTCCAGTAAAGGGCGGGCGACGCCCAGCTGCAAATTCTGTAACGAGGCCTGATAACCCAATTCATTCTGACTGAGTTGCAGTTGCAAACCTGGCCAGCTTTGACTGCTGTTACTTAAGGTCATAGGGCTGGAACTTAAATTCCAGCCTTTGGCCATAGGCACCCAACGCAGATAACCATCAGATAAGGCCACTTTATTCCAGACCCCGTCTTTCAGCCAGCCGACGTTGTTGTCCGACAAAGCCACGTCAATTTGCTGTAACTTACCGGCTTTAATATCACCCCAGGCGGCAAAGTTCAGTTTGGCGCTGTTCAGTTTGCGGGTTTGAGGTAATAACTGCTGGAACCAGGGCAATAAATCCAGTTGCTGACTGGCCAGATACAACTGGCCCTGAGCTTTGGACGGCTCACCTGTTAAATCGATAATAAAAGACAAGGTATTGGCCGTGACATCAGCCACAGACAACTCCCCCCAGCCCTGGTGACGTTCACCATCGTTTTGCCAGTTCAGGGCTTTAATTTCCAGCCGGATATCTTCATTTTGCGTGTTGTTAAACACCAGTTGGCTGTCGAGTACAGAGAAATGCTGCAGTTGTTTAAAAAACAAATCCTGCAAGGCATCAAATAACTGCTGGTTGTCTGTAGGAGCTGCAACCCCTGAGCCTAACCATCGCTGGGCATCCACTCTGTAGGTTAGACCTGTCAGCTCAAAGTGAGCAGCGCTGAGTTTCATGGTACGCAGCGAACGCCAGAAATCCAGCCTGACCCCGGTTTCCCTGACTGTTAATTGCGGCTGATAACTGCTGTCGAGCACTTCCAACTGCTGCAATACCAGCGCAGGCCCGGTGCCCTGCCAGCCTGCAGACAAAGCGCCAATCCGCACTTCAGTGCCATATTCGGCTTTGATCCACTGTTCAATATCAGTTTTATAACCAGGGGCATAAGGCAGGCCAAAACGCAGGGCAGAGACTAAGGTGGCCATCAACACGACGAAGATAGCGAAAAAGATCCAGAGCTTGTGTAAGCAATAAAACCAGGCCTGTTTTACCGTTCGCACTACATCATCACCACGTCAAATTGTTCCTGACCGTATTGAGGTTCGATCACAACACTGATTTGTTTACCAATAAAAACTTCAAGTTCAGCCATGCTGTGAAATTCATCATTAATTAATGCATCTTTTACCGCAGGCGATGCATAAACTACAAATTTATCTGCCACATAAGCCCGGTTCACCCGCACTATTTCCCGCAAAATTTCAAAACAGACGGTTTCAACAGTTTTTAAACTGCCACGGCCAGCGCAAACAGGGCATTCCCCACAAAGCACATGCTCCAGACTCTCGCGGGTGCGTTTGCGGGTCATTTCCACCAACCCCAACGCAGAAAAACCATGAATATTAGTTTTGGTTTTATCCCGGCCCAAAGCCACTTCTAAACTATGCAGCACACGTTTCTGGTGCTCTTCGCTTTGCATGTCGATAAAGTCGATAATAATAATGCCGCCCAGATTGCGTAATCTCAGCTGACGGGCTATGGCCTGAGTGGCTTCAATATTGGTGTTAAAAATGGTTTCTTCTAAGTTGCGATGGCCAACAAAAGCACCTGTATTGACGTCTATAGTGGTCATGGCTTCGGTTTGGTCGATCATCAGATAACCGCCACTTTTCAGCATGACCCTGCGCTCCAGTGCGCGCTGGATTTCATTTTCAACGTCAAATAAATCAAAGACAGGCCGCTCACCCGGGTAATACTCCAGCCTGGCCGTCATTTCTGGTACAAATTCTTCAGTAAAGGCATGCAGTTGCTGATAGGTCAGCTTGCTGTCAATCCGCACCCGCTCTAAATCAGAGCCGACAAAGTCACGTAAAATACGGTAGGCCAGCGTGAGTTCTTCGTACAACATGGTTTCTTTGCGGGCATTTTTTTTGCGCTTTAAAACCTTGGCCCAGAGTTTTTGCAAAAACTTACCGTCGTGCAGCAGTTCATCTTCACCTGCACCTTCAGCTGCAGTACGGACTATGTAACCGCCACTTTCATCCAGACAAGTGCTGACGATATCTTTTAAACGCTGACGCTCGGCTTCACTTTCAATACGCTGTGAGACACCAACATGAGCAGAACCCGGCATAAAGACCAGATGGCGGCTGGGTAAAGTGATATCAGTGGTTAAACGGGCACCTTTAGTACCTAATGGGTCTTTCACCACCTGCACCAGCAAAAACTGGCCTTCATGCACCAAAAGACGAATATCTTTGACAGGACCAGCTTTGAGCTCAGCGTCCGCTATGTTTAACCCTGTAGTGACAATATCTGAGGCATGTAAAAAAGCAGCTTTATCTAAGCCTATATCCACAAAAGCAGCTTGCATACCAGGCAAAACCCGGCTGATTTTGCCCATATAAATATTGCCGACCAGCCCATGTTTGGCCTGCCGCTCGATGTGCACTTCCTGCAAGACACCGTTTTCAATCAAAGCCACCCGGGTTTCACTTGGCGTGACATTGATCAGTAATTCTGCGCTCATGGCTTATCCTTCAGTGTGAGCAACAACTGGGCAGTTTCATACAAGGGCAAACCCACCACAGCAAAGTAGCTGCCATCTATGCGTTGTACAAACTGACCTGCCAGTCCCTGAATACCATAACCACCGGCTTTATCTGCCGGTTCACCTGTGTTCCAGTACCAGAGTATTTCCTGTTCGGACAAGTCTTTAAACCAGACCTTAGTCGCAACAGTGGTACTGACTGTACCTTGTTCAGTGGCAATAGCTACTGCTGTTTTCACCCAATGACTACGACCCGATAATAACCTCATCATGCGCTGAAAATCAGCTAAATCCACAGGCTTACCTAAAACTAAGTGGTCCACCTGCACTATGGTATCGGCGCCTAAGGTTGGAAGTGGAGTGCTTTGGCTGGAAAAACCGGCGCGGGCTTTTTGTTCCGCTAAGCGCAGAACGTATTGATCGGCTGTTTCGCCTGCTAACTGGCTTTCATCAATAGAACCGCTGACCAGCACAAAATCCTGCTGCAACTGGCCTAATAATTCGCGGCGACGGGGTGAAGCGGACGCAAGAGCTATCATAATAACACTCAATGTATTTTAAACTGGCGGCGGATACGGCGTAATAACCAGAAGATCCAGGGCCAGACCGCAGCCCCTGTCACTACAGGCCATAAATAGGCCATAGTGAATACCACACCAGTTAAGAAATGACTGAGCCAAAAGATAAAGTAATGATAAAACGCTAAAAACAAAGCTATTACCAGGCTTTGCTGCAAAATGGAGAAATTACGGATTTTTAAATGGTGGGCAGAGCAGAAATAAATAATGACGGAGTAAGCCAAAGCGTTGACGCCAAGCACAGTGCCAACCAACACATCCAGTAAAAACCCCACGACAAAAGCTGTGCCTATACTAACCCGGAATGGCAAAGCTAAAGCCCAGTAAAACAGCACCAGCAAAGGCCAGTCCGGGCGGAATAATTTCACCATAGCTGGCAAAGGCACTACAGCCAGCACCAAAGAGAACATCAGGGATAAATACACCAGATATAAACGATGTGACTTTTCCATCAGAAATCTCCTGCCACAGCGGACACTTCAGCATCAGGCGGAGCTATCTGCTCGTCAATTTCCGGTTTAGCTTTAGGCCAGACTAATAATACATAACGAATACGATCCAACTGGGCATAAGGCCGGGCATAGACCTGTAAAAATGGCTGCTGCGCATTACGACTGATACGTACCACTTCAGCGACCGGATACCCCTCAGGGAAAATGCCATCCAGGCCTGAGGTAATCAGCTTATCACCCTGCTGAATATCAGCGCTGTGCGGAATATGCATCAGCCGGACTTCATCCGACTGCCCTAAGCCTTCAGCCACTACGTGATCGCCATTACGCTCGACCCGCAAAGAGATAGCATGAGTAGTATCAGAAATCAGTAAAGCACGGCTGCTGGTAGGTCCAACACTGACAATTTGTCCCAATACACCTAAATCATCAATTAAGGGTTGCTGTGCGACTACGCCGTCGTTGCTGCCTTTGTTGATCACAATCTGGTTACTGAACGGATGACTGTACACAGCCAGCACTTCGGCGACCAGACGTTTGCTATCAGCCACAGGCACTGAGCCTAACAGGGAACGCAGTTTGTCATTTTCCTGCTGCAAAAACTGCAGGCGCTGCATCTGGGTATTTTGCCTGAGCAAGGTTTCACGCAGCTTCTGGTTTTGCTCCAGTAAACGCTGATGAGACATAAATTGTTCAGAAGCATCAGACAACATAGCCTGAGGTAAATTGGCCAGATAATACAAAGGACTCACAGTTGCGGTTAAATAACTACGCAACTGTGTGGAACTGTCGGTAAATCTGTCCAGCGTCATTAGCCCAACACTGCATAAGACTGCAAGAAACAGTCGTAATGGCAGAGATGGGCCACGCTCAAAGATAGGTTTCATTCAGGACTGACTTGTTAGTCGTAACTAAATACATCACCGCCATGCATATCGATCATTTCTAAGGCTTTACCACCACCACGCGCCACACAAGTCAGCGGGTCATCAGCAACCACCACAGGAATACCGGTTTCTTCCATCAACAGGCGGTCTAAATCACGTAATAAAGCGCCACCACCTGTTAATACCATGCCACGCTCTGAAATATCAGAAGCCAGCTCTGGCGGAGATTGTTCCAATGCAACCATCACCGCAGAAACGATACCAGCCAATGGCTCCTGTAAAGCTTCTAAAATTTCGTTGCTGGTCATGGTGAAGCTGCGGGGCACACCTTCAGCCAGGTTGCGGCCACGGACTTCAATTTCCAGAATTTCGTCGCTTGGGTACGCAGAACCAATTTCGGTTTTGATACGTTCTGCAGTGGCTTCACCAATCAGGATGCCGTAGTTACGACGGATGTAGTTGATGATGGCGTCGTCAAACTTATCACCACCAATACGAACAGAAGAGGAATACACCACACCGTTCAGAGAAATAATGGCAACTTCAGTAGTACCACCACCAATGTCGACCACCATAGAACCTGTCGCTTCAGACACAGGTAAACCTGCACCAATAGCAGCGGCCATAGGCTCGTCGATCAAATAGACTTCGCGGGCACCAGCACCCTGAGCAGATTCACGGATAGCACGGCGCTCTACTTGTGTAGAACCACAAGGCACACAGACCAGTACACGTGGGCTTGGACGCAGGAAGCTGTTGCTGTGCGCTTGCTTGATAAAATGCTGCAGCATTTTTTCAGTCACGTAGAAGTCGGCGATCACACCGTCTTTCATTGGGCGAATGGCTTTGATATTGCCCGGAGTACGGCCCAGCATACGCTTGGCTGCGTGGCCAACGGCCGCAACACTCTTAGGTCCGCCAGTTCTTTCCTGACGAATAGCAACTACTGAAGGCTCGTTTAGAACTATGCCCTGATCTTTTACATAGATGAGTGTATTGGCTGTCCCCAGGTCGATCGACAGATCATTTGAAAACAGACCACGCAATTTATTTAACATGGAACAGACTAATCCTTTTAACTAAGAGGTGGTGACACAAGGTGCCCGACGAAATGGCGCTTATTTTAAGTAACAAAACGCCAAGAAAATAGCTTTATCTTTAGTTTTTACCAAATTAAACCAAAGCCATTGAAAAGCCAATTGTTTCGTCATCAGACAAGGCAGATGAATTTAAGTTTTGTCAGCGCTGAATTAGTTTTAGTTCAGTCGCTCCTGCCAGAAGATTTGGCGTTTGTTACCACGGAAGCGGCCAACACTGACTTCGGAG